>NZ_JBHWLC010000053.1:7742-61329 GCF_042730635.1 Streptomyces sp. NPDC059917 | reverse complement strand
GGCACCCCCATCGAGGCCGCCTGCCGCATCATCATCCTCGAGGACCAGCTCGAAGAGGCCCAGCGCATCAACGCCGAATACCGCCGCGCCGCCGAGTCGTCCGACCCGCCGGCCTCGGCCTGAGGTGAGCGGGCCCCGGCACCGCCACCGACCGGGCCGTCGGCGCCGCCACCCGCTCGGCCGGGCAGGACGGGCTCACGGCGCGTGGTCGCCCGCCACCACGAGGCCCGATTCGTAGGCCACGATCACGAGCTGCGCCCGGTCGCGGATCCCCAACTTCCCCATGATCCGGCTCACATGGGTCTTCGCGGTGAGGGGGCTCAGGGCCAGCGCGTCGGCGATCTCCATGTTGTTGAGGCCCCTGGCCACGAGGGTGAGGACCTCCCGCTCCCGGTCGGAGAGCGGGTCGAGGGCGGCGGGGGTCGGCGCGGGACCCGGGGCGCGCAGGACCCGGGCGATCAGCCGGGCCGTCGGGCCCGGTGAAAGGAGCGCCTCGCCACCGGCGACCGTGCGGATGGCGGCCAGGAGTTCGGCCGGCCGGGTGTCCTTCACGAGGAAGCCGGCGGCCCCGGACCGCAGCGCCTCGACCACGTTCTCGTCGGTGTCGTACGTCGTGAGGACCAGGACCTTCACCCCGGCCAGGTCCTCGTCGGAGGCGATCAGCCGCGTCGCCTCGATGCCGTCGGTGCCCGGCATCCGGATGTCCATCACGACGACGTCGGCCCGCTCGGTGCGGGCCAGTTCCACGGCCTCGCGCCCGTTGCCGGCCTGTCCGACGACCGCCATGTCGGGTGCCGATTCGACGAGCATCGCGAAGGCCGCGCGGACGAGCGTCTGGTCGTCGGCGAGCAGCACCCGGATGGCGCGGTCCCGAGCGTCCGGCGGTGTGGTCATGCGGACGCCTCCGGGGCGCGGGGTGGGAGCGGCAGGCTCGCCGCCACTTCGAAGCCGCCGCCGCGGCGGGGGCCCGTCCGGACGGTGCCGCCCACGCTACGGGCCCGCTCGCCCATGCCGACGATGCCGAAGCCGGGCGTGGTGGACCCCGCTCCCGGGCCCCGGCCGTCGTCGCCGACGGTGAGCCGCAGGGCGCCGTCCGCCGCCGTCACACGGACCCGGACGGTGGCGCCCGGCCCCGCGTGGCGGACCGCGTTGGTCAGCGACTCCTGGACGATGCGGTAGGCGGCGGCCCCCACGGTCGGCGGGACGTGGACCCCGTCGGTGTCCAGGATCAGTTCCGCCGCGGCCGTACGGACCAGATCGGGCAGCCCCGCCAGGTCCGGCAGCGGCCCGCGCTCGTCGGCGCGCAGGACGGTCAAGGTGGTGCGGAGCTCCGTACGGGCCTCGCGGCAGGTGTCGGCGATGGACTCCAGCGCCTCGGCGATCGCCGCCCGGTCGAGCCGGTCCGGATCCACGGCCAGGACGTGGGCGGCGACCGAGGTGCGGACACCGATCAGCGTGATGCTGTGGGCCAGCAGGTCGTGCAGGTCGCGCGCGATCCGCAGGCGCTCCTCCGCGATCTTGCGGTCGTTGGCCTGTTCGGCCCGGGTGCTCTCCTCGGCGAGGTACGTGCGGTAGTTGCGGACGGCGACGCCGAGCACGAGGGCCGCCACCAACCAGCCGGAGGTGCGCAGCACGTCCAGGACGTGGTGCACGCCGTTGGCCGACATGGCGCTCACCGCGAAGCCCACGACGCACACGCCGACCGCCACCGTCCGGCGGACCGTACCGGTGGCGGCCACGGTGTACAGGGCGACCATCGCGACCGGTACGGGGGCGGCGTGGGCGTTGCCGAGCAGTTGGTACGCGGCGACGCAGGCGACGGCCGCGACCACCACCCCGAGCGGACGGCGCCGCCGCCACACCAGGAGCAGGGCGGAGCAGCCGAGCAGGGCCCACCCGAGCGCGTCCGGTCGCAGCGCGGTGTCGGCGTACGCGACGGCCCCGCAGAGCAGGGCGACACCGGCCGCGATCACCGCGTCGTTCCGCGTGGGGTGCGCGGCCGACAGGGGGTCCTGGTGCAGGGCGCGCAGGACGCGCTCGGCCGCGCTCGGGGGGTCGCTCACTTCTGCCACCCGGACATCCTCGCCCTCGTCATCGGTCGCCGACCAGTTCCAGCGCGGGTCCCGCACCGGGGACCGGGGCGCCGGGGGACCGGCCCGGCCACCACATCGCGCGGCCGAGCAGCACACTGGCGCTGGTCACCAGGTACGTGCGGACGAGGAAGGTGTCCAGGACCACCCCGACCGCGACCACCGTGCCCAGCTCCACGAACATCACCAGCGGCAGCGAGGCGAGCACCGCGAAGGTCGCCGCCAGGACGATGCCGGCCGAGGCGATCACCGCGCCGGTGGTGCGCAGCGCGGTCAGCGCGGCCTGCCCCGGATCGGCCCCGGCCCGGGTCTCCTCGCGGGTGCGGTGCATCAGGAAGATGCCGTAGTCGACGCCGAGGGCGACCAGGAAGACGAAGGTCAGCAGGGGCAGCCCCGGGTCGACGCCGGTGAATCCGAACACCGGGCCGAAGAGCAGGCCGCCGATCCCCAGCGCCGCCCCCCACACCAGCACGACGGCGGTGACCAGGAGCAGCGGGGCGACGAGGCTGCGCAGCAGCAGGACGAGGACGAGCAGCACCGAGGCGAGGACGAGGGGGATGACGACCAGGCGGTCGCGGGCGTTGGCCGCGGCCAGGTCGATCTGCTGGGCGCTCGCGCCGCCCACGTGCGCGCCGTCGAGTTCGGCCCGCAGCCGGTCGATGGCGGCGCTCTCCCCCGCGGACCCCGGCGGGGCCCCGGTGGTGACGGCGATCTCGGTCCAGCCGCCGCCTTCGCGGCCCTTCGCCGCGCTCGCGACGCCTTCGACGGACCTCGCCCCGGCGAGGATCCGGTCTGCCGCTCCGGTGGGCGCCATGACCTCGACGGGTCGGCTGCTGCGGTCCGGGAAGGCCTCGGCCAGCGTGCCCATGGCGGTGATCGACTCGGGCTTGTCGGTGAAACCGTCCTCCTTCTTGAGCGCCCCGGGCAGGTTGAACGCACCGAGCGCCAGCGCGCCGAGCAGCACGATTCCCGTCACGAGCACGGCGCCGGGCCGCTTGCCCGCCGAACTCCCCATCGCGGCGAAGACGCCCGGTCCGCGCCGCGCGGGTGCGCTGCCGTACGCGGGGATCAGCGGCCAGAACACCCGCCGCCCGAGCAGCACCAGGAGCGCCGGCAACAGCGTCAACATCGCGACCAGCGCGCACAGGACGCCCACCGCGCCCACCGGGCCGAGGCCGCGGAGGTTGTTGAGGTCCGCGGCGAGCAGGCAGGCCAGCCCCGCCACGACCGTTCCGCAGGAGGCCAGCACCGCCGGCCCGCACCCGCGCAGCGCGGTGCGCATGGCGTCGCGCGGCCGGGGGGTGCGGCGCAGTTCGTCGCGGTAGCGGGCGACGAGCAGCAGCGCGTAGTCGGTGCCCGCGCCGAAGACCAGGACCGTCATGATCCCGGCGCTCTGGCTGGTCACGGTGAGCCCGAAGCCCGAGGCGAGCCCGTAGACGACGGCCCGCGCGCAGACCGCGCCCGCCCCGACCACCAGCAGCGGCACCAGCCAGAGGACCGGGCTGCGGTAGGTGAGGACGAGGAGCAGGGCCACGACCAGGCCGGTCGCCAGCATCAGCGTCCCGTCGATGGAGCCGAACACCTCCTTGGCGTCGACTTCCGCGGCGCCTTCGCCGCCGACCGCCGCGCTCAGCCCGCCACTCCCGCGCACGTGCTCCCGCACGGCCTCGACGAAGGCCTTCTTCGCCGCGTCGTCCGTGCCGGGCGCGGTCGTGGACAGCGCGTACATCAGCGTGGCGCCGTCCGCGGACGGAACGCCGGGTCCGCGCGGGACCGCGCCGAAGTCCCGGGGATCCTTCGACCCGGCGAGCGCCACGGGGGCCCCGGCGGGCCGCGCGGCCGTCGTCCCCGCCGGGACCGTGACCTCCTCGACCTGCCGTTCGGCGGCGGCCCGGTCGGCGGCGGTCAGCCCGCCGTCGCGGTGGTAGACGAGCAGGAGGCCGGTCACCTCGCCGCCGGGCAGCTTCTCCTGGAGCCGGGCCACCTGTGTCGAGTCGGCTCCCGACGGCAGATAGTCCGCCGTCCCGTCGCGCTGGGCGTCGCCGAGCGTGCCCGCGAACGGCCCGGCGACGGCGAGCGCGATCACCCACAGCACCAGGACGCCCCACGGAATCGCCCTGCGGTACCGCTGTGTTCGCTCTGTATGCCCCATCTCGGGCCCCCACCTGGACTCGGCCCGGTGGCCCCGATGGCCCGCCCGGTTGGCTCCAGCGTCCCGCCCCCGACGGGCCGTTCCCTCACACCGGCGCAGGAGATCGCCCGTACTCCCCCGGGCGTCCCGGGCCCTCCCGTACTCCCCCGGGAGGAGCCGCCAGCGGGACCCGCACGGTCGGGTGCCTACCCGTGCGGGGCGACCTCGGCCGCCTCGACCGCCTCGGTCACGTCGGTCACGTCGGTCACCTCGGTGCCTTCGCGGCGCACCCGGTCGGCCCCCCAGGCGCCGAGCGGTCCGAGCGCCCGGTTGAGGGTGTGCCCGTGCTCGGTCAGGGAGTACTCCACCCGTGGCGGCACCTCGGCATAGACCTTCCGGTGCACCAGGCCGTCCTCTTCCATCTCGCGCAGGTGCTGCGTCAGCATCTTCTCGCTCACGCCGGGCAGACCGCGGCGGAGCTGGGCGAAGCGGCGTACGGAGTGGGCGTCGAGTTCCCAGAGGATCAGCCCCTTCCACTTGCCGCTCACCACGTCGAGCGCGGCGTCGATGCCGCAGATGTACGGCCCGCGCCTCGGTGCCTTGGCCACCGCTGATCCCCTTACTGAAAGGTAAGTACCGAAGTAATTAGTGGGTACTTCCGAGCGTAGTCGCGCTCTTCGAGCATGGGGGAGTGAACGAACAGCAGCGGCAACACGAGCAGCAGCAACGACACCAACAGCACGACGACACGCGGCAGAAGAGCGCCGTCACCGTGATCGGACTCGGCCCCATGGGCCGGGCCATGACCCGCGCCCTCCTCGCCGCCGGCCACCCGGTCACCGTCTGGAACCGCACCGCCGGCCGGGCCGACGGCGTCGTCGCCGAGGGGGCGGTGCTCGCGGCGACACCGGGCGAGGCGGTCGGGGCGAGCGACCTCGTGCTCCTCAGCCTCACGGACTACCCGGCGATGTACGACGTCCTCGACGGCGCCGCGGCGTCGCTCGCCGGGCGGACACTGGTCAACCTGAGCTCCGACACCCCCGACCGGACGCGCGCGGCGGCGTCCTGGGCCGCGGGCCACGGGGCCGCCTTCCTCACCGGTGGGGTCATGGTCCCGGCGCCGATGGTCGGCACGGAGGCGGGCTTCGTCTACTACAGCGGCCCCGCCGAGGTGCTGGAGAGCCATCGGGCGACCTTGGCGCTGCTCGGCTCGCCGAACCACCTGGGCGAGGATCCCGGCCTCGCCCAGATGATGTACCAGGCCCAACTCACCGTCTTCCTCAGCACCTTGTCCGCGTTGATGCACGCCACCGCGATGCTGGGCACCGCGGGGATGCCGGCGGCGCGGACGCTGCCGGAGCTGCTCTCCTTCACCGACTCGATCGGCGCCATGCTCAGGGCCGGTGAAGCGGCTCCCGGCGCCGCCCTGGACGCCGGAGAGCACCCCGGCGCCCTCAGCACGGTCACCATGATGGGCGCGACGTCCGACCACATCGTCGAAACCAGCACCTCGCTCGGCCTCGACCTCGCGCTCCCCCTGGCCGTCCAGGCCCACTACCGGCGCGCGATCGAGAACGGACACGGGGGCGACAA
This sequence comes from Streptomyces sp. NPDC059917, assembly GCF_042730635.1. Taxonomy (NCBI): domain Bacteria; kingdom Bacillati; phylum Actinomycetota; class Actinomycetes; order Kitasatosporales; family Streptomycetaceae; genus Streptomyces; species Streptomyces sp. NPDC059917. The sequence continues at coordinate 55,515 of NZ_JBHWLC010000053.1, read as the reverse complement.
CTGGACCCGCATCATCGACAGCATCCGAAAGCCCTGACGCCATCGCCCGCACGCCCGCGCCCCGCCGGGCTCCGCCGGGCTCGCCGGGCTTCGCGGGATGATGGGGCCATGCTGATCCGGATCGACGCCACTGATCTGCCGGGGCGCGACCTCGCCGCCGGGCCCGGCTTTCCCGGCCACGACGGCGTGCACGTCGCCGTCCAACGGCGCGGGCGTGCGGACGACCCGCTCGATCCGCAGCCCGGCGACGCCCCGTCGGCCACGTGGGTGTTGGAGTGCACCGCGACCCCCACCGGATCCGGCGCCGTCGACATCACGGGGCCGTACGTGCAGGGGCGGCCCGCCGAGCGGTTCGTCTACCTGACCTGGGGCACGGTGGACGCGGCCGGAGGCTTCACGATGTTCCGCCGGGCCAAGCTGATGCTCGGCGACGTCCCGCCGGACACCGTCGGGGCCGCGCTCGCCTCCGGGGTGCTGCGCGCCCGCCTCGGGCTCACCGACGGCAAGGGGCTGCCGCTCTGCGCCCGGGTGTCGCCCCCGCTCGTGGAGTGGTCGGCCTAGGCCGGGGGACGTATGGCCAGACGGGCGGTTCTCCGTCACGGTCGCGCGATGCCGTCGTTGCACCTATATGACTGATTCCATGGTGCAGATCCCGGCCGACTGGCTCTCCCGGGTGTTCCTCTCCCTGCGTCGCGGGACGTCCGAGGACGCCCACTCGCTCGCCGGAGAACTGCGGCCCTTCACCGAACGGCCCGGACAGCGGGTGCCGGTTCCGCGGGCGACGGTGCTGCGCACCGAGCGCGCCCTGCGCAAGGAGATCGAGAGCTCCACCGAACAAGCCCGCCGCACCGAGCTGTCGGAGCAGGCCGAACAGGCCGAGCATCTGGTCAGGACGCGGCCGGTGGGCCCGTAACCCTCCTTGACAGAGGTGATAGTTAGGCTCCATATTACTCCTATGGACGCACAGAGGGACCCGGCCGAGGAGATCCCGACACTGGATCAGGCCCGGCGCCAGATCCAGCACTACGGCCTCGATTCCGACCCCCAGGCCGTGCTGGTCGCCGTACGCCTCATGGCGGCCGGCGCCCGGCTCGGCCAGGCCAGCGAGGCGCACTTCTCCCGGTTCGGGCTGTCCACCGGTCGCTACCGGCTCCTCGCGGACCTGGAGGACAGCGAGGGCGAGAAGTCGCCCTCGCTCCTGGCCGCCAGCCTCGGCGTCTCCCGCGCGACGGTCAGCGGACTCGTCGACTCCCTGGAGAAGGACGGGCTCGCCCTGCGGCGCCCGTCCGCCGAGGACGGCCGCGGCGCGGTGGTCGTACTGACCGCGCGCGGCGCGCAGAAGCTGCGCGACCTGGCCCCGGACCACTTCCGCCGGCTCCAGGCGATGGTGGCCGACCTGAGCATCGAGGAGCGGACCGTCTTCCTCGACCTGCTCTCCCGGATCACCCGGGGCATCGGCGCCCTGACCGCCCAGTAGCCCGGGCCGGGCTCCGGCCCGGCCCGCACCCCTTCGCACGTCCCTTCGCACGTCCCTTCACACGTCCCTGCGGACGCGCAGGTCCGCAGGTTCGCAGGTTCGCACATCCATATAGTTAGGCACCTAATTATGAGGGATCGAAGAAGCCTTACGTCCGCCACCGCCACGTCCGCCACCACCACGCCCGCCCTCTGGCCCGACGTCCTGATCGCCTACGTCGCCCCCGCCCTGAGCGCCGGGGCCGGGGGGCTGCTCACGGGCCGGTCCGACCTGACCGTCGCCGCCCTCACCTCCATCGCGGGCACCTCGGCGCTCGTCGCCGCCCTCGCCGGGATCCGGCTCCGGCGCCGCGGCGTCCGCGCCCCCCGGGCCGCCGCCCCGTCGAAGGCCCTCCGGGCGCTGGGGGCCGGGCTGGTCGGGGCGGCCCTCGGGGCCGCGGCCGCACACCTCGCCGTCCGGGGCCTGGACGCGTGGCCCGCGCCGTTCCCGTCGGGCTCGGCGTGGCCCGGACGCCTGCGGCTGGACCTGCCGCTGTCCGCCGCGCTCGCCGCCGCCATCACCACCTGGCGCTGGTACGGAGCCCGACCCGCATCGGCCACGAAAGCCCCGCAGACCACGCAGACCCCGCAGATCGCGCAGATCGCGCAGACCAGGAAGGACACCGCATGATCGTCGTCATGGGAGCCACCGGAGCCACCGGGAGCGCACTCCTGCACCGCCTCACCGCACTCGGAGAACCCACCCGGGCACTGAGCCGCGACCCCGGACGGCTCCGCGCCGCACTCGCCCGCGCCGGACGCGACGCCGACCCGTCCCGGACACAGGTCGTGGCCGCCGACGCCGCCGACCCCGCCTCGCTGCGGGCCGCGTTCCACGGCGCCAGCCAGCTCTTCCTCACCATGGCCAACGGCCCCGCCCAGGTGGCCCTGGAGACCGACGCCATCGCCGCGGCCGCGGCGAGCGGGATCGAGCACGTCGTCAAGGTCTCCGCCCCCGGCGCCGACGGCCCCGACTCGCCCGTGGCGGTGGCCCGCGGGCACCACGCCATCGAGGCGGCCCTGCGGGAATCGGGGATGCGCCACACCGTGCTGCGCCCGTACGCGTTCATGCAGAAGCTGCTCCTGCTCGCCCCCGGGGTCGCCGCGGGCGGCGTCGTCGCCGGCGCCACGGCGGACGCGGCCTGCAACTACATCGACTGCCGCGACATCGCCGACGTGGCGGCGGCCGCGCTGACCCGCCCCGAGATCGCCGGGCACGCCTACACCCTCACCGGCGACCGGACCTACCGCCACACCCAGCTCACCGACCTGCTCACCGGCCTGCTGGACCGCCCCGTGCGCTACGTCGACCTGCCCGGCCCGGAGCTGCACCGCCACCTCACCACCACCGCCCGGATGCCCGACTGGCTCGCCTCCCACGTCGTCGAGATCCAGCACATGGCCACCACCCACCCCGAAGCCCCCGACGGCGCGGTCGCGCGCGTCCTCGGCCGACCGCCCCGGACCCTGGAGGCCTTCCTGCGCGAGCACCTCGACCTCTTCCGGTTCCGACCGGGCACGTCCCACGGCCCGCCGCGCCCCGCGGACCTGCCATAGAGCGGTGCCCGCACTGCCGCCGCGCCGCGAGGGGGCCTACGATCGCGGGCATGGCACTGATCGCGACTGACGTGGACCGGTTCGAGGCCGCCAGGCCCCGATTGGAGGCCATCGCCTACCGGATGCTCGGGTCGGCCGGCGAGGCGGAGGACGCCGTCCAGGAGACGTTCCTGCGCTGGCAGGCCGCCGACATCGGGCGGATCGAGGTGCCGGAGGCCTGGCTGACGAAGGTCCTCACCAACTACTGCCTCAACCAGCTGACTTCGGCCCGCGCCCGACGCGAGACCTACGTGGGGCAGTGGCTGCCCGAACCGCTGCTCAGCGGGGACCCGATGCTCGGCCCGGCCGACACCGCCGAGCAGCGGGAGTCCGTCTCGTACGCCGTGCTGGTCCTGTTGGAGCGCCTGTCGCCGAGCGAGCGGGCGGTGTACGTCCTGCGGGAGGCCTTCGACTACCCGCACCGGGAGGTCGCCGAGATCCTGGACATCACCGAGTCCGCCAGCCAGCAGACCTACCACCGGGCCAAGAAGCACGTCGCCGACGGCAAGGTGCGCACCGAGATCGACGAGGCCGCCGCCCTGCGCATCGTCGAGGAGTTCCTGGCCGCGGCGACCAGCGGTCGCACCGAGCCGCTCGTCCAGCTGCTCACCCAGAACGCCGTCGCGGTCGGCGACGGCGGCGGCAAGGTGCCGGCCCGCGCGAAGGCCTTCGAGGGCGCGCTCGCGGTCGCGACCTTCATGCGCGGCCTGTTCAAGCCCGGCAAGGCCAAGCGGGCCATCGCCGGCGGCATCCCCGAGGTCTACGCCACCACCGCCAACGGCGGGCCCGCCGTGATCGCCCTCGTCGACGGGCGGCTCATCGGGGTCGTCTGCCTGGAGGTCACTCCCGAGGGGATCGTCGCGATCCGCAGCCAGGTCAACCCCGACAAGCTCGTCCGCGCGGGCGCCCGGTGGGCCGCCGCGGGCCACGCGGAGCCCCCGCTCCTGACGCTCTGACCCCTCCGCGCCGCATGTGACCCAGGTCACGTGCGGCGCCTGTCAGGAATCGCGGGGCTGTCCGGTTCAAGGTGCGGAGCCACGCCGGACAACGGCGGACCCGCCCAGACAGGAGCACGGACATGGAGCACCGCATCGTCGTCCTCGGAGCCGGCTACACCGGTGCCGTCGTAGCCGGTCGTCTCGCCAAGCGACTGCACCGCGCGGACGTCCACATCACCCTCGTCAACCCCGAGCCCGACTTCGTCGAGCGCGTCCGGCTGCACCAGCTCGCGGCCGGCCAGGAGCTGCGGCCCCGGCCGTTCGAGGAGATGTTCGCGGGCACCGGAGTGAAACTGCGGCTCGCGCGGGTCACCGCCGTGGACGCGGACGCCAAGACGGTGACGCTCGCCCCCGCCCCGACCGGCGACCGGGGGGACCGGCCGCAGACCGGGCCGCGGACCGAGCTGGCGTACGACACCCTCGTCTACGCCCTCGGCAGCGGCTGGCACGACGGGGGCGTCCGCGGCGCCGCCGAGCACGCCCACGAGGTCTCCAGCCGTCCGGGCGCCCACCGGCTGCGCGAGCGGCTGGCCGCCCTGGCGGCGGGCGGGTCCGTGACCGTGGTCGGCGGCGGACTGACCGGGCTGGAGGCGGCGACCGAGTTCGCCGAGGCCCGCCCGGACCTCGACGTCCACCTCGCCGCCCGCGGCGTCCTCGGCGACTGGCTCTCGGAGAAGGGGCGCGCACACGTGCGCCGGGTGCTGGACGGACTCGGCGTCACGGTCCACGAGCACGCCTCGGTCGAGGCCGTGGAGGCCGACCGCGTCACGACCGGGGACGGCCGGACCGTCCCCGCCGACGTCACCGTCTGGACCACCGGATTCGCGGTCCACCCGATCGCCCGGGCCACCACCCTGGAACACACCGACAACGGGCAGATCGTCGTCGACTCCACGATGCGCTCGGTCTCCCACCCGGACGTCTACGCCGTGGGCGACGCGGCGATGGCGATGGGCCCCGGCGACAAGCCTCTGCGCATGTCCTGCGCCTCGGGCATCCCGATGGCCTGGCAGGCCGCCGACGCCCTCGCCGCCCGCCTCACCGGCGCGGAGGTCCCCGGCATCGGGATCCGCTACACGCAGCAGTGCGTCTCCCTCGGCCGGACGAACGGGCTGATCCAGTTCGTCACCGCCGACGACCGCGCGGTGGAGCGGGCCCTGACCGGCCGCACGGCCGCCCGCTACAAGGAGATGGTCTGCAAGGGCGCGGCCTGGAGCGTCGCCAACCCGACCCTGGGCCTGCCGACCCGGCGCCGCCGCGTCGCGCACCAGGAGACCCCGGACCGCGCACGCGCCGCGACCGCGGCCTGACCCCGCCCGGGTCGCCCGGCCCCGCCCGGCCCTCACCCGCCCCCTGACCTCGCCCGACAGCGCCCGCGCCCGCCTGACAGCGGGTGGCGGGCGCTGTCAGCGGGCTGTCCGGGGGCTGTCAGCGAGGGGCGGCATCGTCCGGGTCATCGAGAACGGCGATGACCCGACGAGGAGTTGTTGAGCATGGGATACGCGATCCGGGCCGAAGGACTGGTCAAGAAGTACGGGGACTTCACCGCCCTGGACGGCGTCGACCTGGAGGTTCCCGCGGGCAAGGTCGTCGGCGTCCTGGGACCCAACGGCGCGGGCAAGACCACCACGGTGCGCATCCTCGCCACCCTGGCCCGCCCCGACGCCGGGCACGCCAGCATCGGCGGGCACGACATCCTCAAGGACCCGGTACGGGTGCGGCAGTTGATCGGCCTCACCGGGCAGTACGCCTCCGTCGACGAGACCCTCTCCGGCGAGGAGAACCTGGTGCTCATCGGGCGGTTGCTCGGCCTGTCCCGGCGGGACGCGAAGGCGCGCGGCGCGGAGCTGCTGGAGAAGTTCTCCCTGACCGGGGCGGCCCGCAAGCCGATCGCCACCTTCTCCGGCGGCATGCGGCGGCGCCTCGACCTGGCCGCCTCCCTGGTCGGTCGGCCCCGGGTGCTCTTCCTGGACGAGCCCACCACCGGCCTGGACCCGCACGCCCGACAGGAGGTCTGGGACGTGGTGCGCCAGTTGGTCGCCGACGGTTCCACGGTGCTGCTCACCACGCAGTACCTGGAGGAGGCCGACCAGCTCGCCGACTCCATCACCGTCTTCGACCAGGGCCGCAAGGTCGCCGAAGGCCGCCCCGGCGAACTCAAGCGCCGCGTCGGCGGGCAGATCCTCCAGGTCCGGCCGAGCCTGCCCGCCGATCTGGGGCCGGTCGCGGGGATGCTCACCGAGCTGACCGGACACACCCCCGCGCAGGACTCGGGCGTGCTCACCGTGCCCGCCGACGACCCGCTGGTCGTCGCCGCGGTCGCCCGCCGCCTGGACGGCGCCGGCATCACCGCCGACGAACTCGGCCTGCGCCTGCCCAGCCTCGACGAGGTCTTCCTGGCGCTGACCGGACACGCGCCCACCGTCACCGCCAACCGGCCCGCCACCGACCGGCCCGCCGCGGCCGCCTGAGCCCCAGCCCCGACGTCCCGCGCAGACTCTCCCGAGAGGTCACCCGTTCATGAGCACCCAGTCCCTCAGCGCCCAGCCCCTCCCCACCCGCCCGCGCGGCGCCGACGCCGCCGCCCCGAGCCGGATCGGAGCCGCGCAGACCGTCCGGCACAGCCTCGCGCTCGCCGGTCGCGGCGTCACCAAGTTCCTGAAGTCGCCGATCCAGCTGGTCGACGTGGTCCTCACCCCGATCATCAGCCTGCTGATGTTCGTCTACCTCTTCGGGGACGCCATGTCCGGCGGTGACACCGATCGCTACCTGCGGCTCGTGGTCCCCGGCGTCATGGTCATGGCCGTCTTCCAGGCGAGCATCGGCATCGGCGCCTCGCTCTGCGCGGACGCCAGCACCGGGATCTTCGACCGGTTCCGCAGCATGCCGATCGCCCGCTCCAGCCCCCTGATCGGCGCCGTCCTGGCCGATGTCGTCCGGTACGTCCTGTGCCTGGCCACCGTGGCCGTCCTCGCCCTGGTCATGGGCTACCGCGTGCAGACCGGCCCGGTCGCCGTGCTGGCCGCGCTCGCCCTGCTCATCGGCTTCGCGCTCAGCTTCTCCTGGATCTCGGTCTACCTCGGCATGCTGATCAAGAACCCGGGGTCCGTGCAGGGCCTGATGACCGTCCTGATCCTGCCGCTCACCTTCGCCAGCAGCGTCTTCGTGCCCCGGGACGGCATGGCCGGATGGCTGCGCGCCTGGTCCGACGTCAACCCGGTCTCGCTGGTGGCGGACGCGGTGCGCGGCCTGCTGGGCGGCGGGCCGGTCGCCGACCCGCTGTTCGGCGCCTTCGCCTGGATGGCCGCCGTGGTCGTGGTCTTCTTCCCGCTGGCCGTGCGCGCCTACCGCAAGAACGCCGGATGAGCCGCGCGGACCGGGCTCCGGGCGGGCGCCGGTCCGCGTCACGAGCCCGATCGGGCGGGGTCCGCACCCACGGGGGTGGAGCGGGCCCCGCCCGGTCGTCCGCGCGTCCTCACCCGCGCCCGCCCGGTGGAGCCGCCCGCAGGGTCTCCGCCTCCAGCCACCGCAGGGCGTCCTCGCGGGAGTACGCGGCCCCCTCGTCGAAGGCCCGCTGGAACTCCTCCCGGCCCAGGGCGGCCACGATGCGGTCGACCAGCTCGCGCCACTCGGGCTCGCCCCAGTCGAAGGCACCGCGCATCACCTGGCTCATGCCGAGCGCCCGGGCCCCCTCGGCGGGGGCCCCCTCCGCCGTCCGCAGTCCGCCCAGCAACTCGGCCACCCAGGCGAGCGCGGCGCCCGCGCCCTGGCCGAAGAGGGCCCCGGCCGCCTCGGGCAGCAACGCCCTGGCCGCCGCGGCGTCCCCCTCGGCGAGGCGGTTCTCGATGCGGGTGCTGACGATCAGGTCGCGGGCCAGCTCCCGCAGCGCGGGGCGGCGCGCGCCCAGCGCCTCGAGCCGGTCGAGGGTGGCGTCGGACCGCGCCAGGTCGCCGGAGCGGCGGTGGACGTTGGCCAGGCCCACCAGGATGTTGGCCTCCAGGCGCAGCTGTCCGCGCTCGCGGGCCTGGCGGTGGGCGGCGTACAGGTCCCGGAAGGCGCCCGCCAGGTCGCCGCTGCGGCGGCGCTCGCGGGCGAGCCTGGCCTTGCTGAGGTAGAGGTAGTCCTCGGTGCCGAGTTCGGAGCTGAGCGCCACGGTCCGTTCGAAGGTGGCGATGGCCTGCGGGTACTCGCCGCGCAGCGAGTGGTCGCGGCCGATCGGGAGCAGGCTCATCACCAGTCCCCAGCGGTCGCCGACCCGCTCGAAGCCGCGCAGCGCCTCGATCCGGGAACCGGCGCCCGTGACCAGGTCGCCCTGCTCGGTGAGGGCGAAGTCCCGGGCCAGGTGGGCGCTGGCCCGCACCCAGGGGTCGGGCGAGTCGAGCGGGTCCGCGGGCGCCGGGTCGGCTGCCGGTGTGCCCGCGCGGCCCCGGCCGGACGTGCCCGCCGGGTAGGAGGCCCGGGACATCCTCAGGAGCAGCAGGGCCGGGTGGAACTCGCGCGCGGTCGCCGAGTCGCCCTCGGCCGCCGCGCCCCCGCCGGTCTCCCCGGAGGGCGCGTGCGCGTCGAGCCGGGTGCTCATCCCCCGGATCCCCCAGTACCAGAACATCGCCCCGGCGAAGCGCGCCGACAGCTCCGCGTCCCCGGCCAGGGTGACCGTGCGCAGCGCGAGGACGAGGTTGTCGTGTTCGTCGTCGAAGACCTGGACGGCGCGCAGCTGTTCGCCGGTGCGCAGCCGGGGCTCGTGCTCCTCGGCCAGTGCCAGGAAGTACGCGGCGAAGCGCCGGGTGACGGCGTCACCGGGCTCCGCCGCCGCGAGCCGGCGCGCCGCGTACGCGCGTACGGTCTCCAGCATCCGGTAGCGCGGCTCGCCCGCCCCTTCGGTGACGGTCTGCACCAGCGACTTCTCGACCAGGGCGTCCAGGAGGTACGGGATGTCGGCGACCGGCAGCGAGGGGTCCGCGCAGACCGCTTCGAGGGCGGGGACGCCCGCGCCGCCCGGGAACACCGACAGCCGGCGGGCGAGGACCTGCTCGGCCTCGTCGAGCAGGTCCCAGCTCCACTCGACGAGCGCGAGCAGGGTGCGCTGGCGGGGCAGGGCGGTGCGGCTGCCCGAGGCGAGGAGGCGGAAGCGGTCGTCGAGGCGGCGCGCGATCTGGTCGACGCTCATCGAACGGAGCTTGGCCGCGGCCAGTTCGAGCGCGAGCGGCATGCCGTCGAGGCGTCGGCAGACCTCGACCACGGGGTCCAGGGTGGCGTCGTCGAGGGCGAAGTCCGGCCGAACTCCGGTGGCGCGGTCGACGAAGAGCCGGACGGCGGGCGACCGCACGGCCTCGGCCGGGTCGGGCGATCCCGCCGGGATGTCGAGCGGGCCGAGGTGGCACAGGGATTCGCCGGTGATGGCGAGGGCCTCGCGACTGGTGGCGAGGATCCGCAGCTCGGGCAGGTGGTCGAGGAGTTCGGCGGTGAGCCGCGCCGCCGCCTCGACGAGGTGCTCGCAGTTGTCGAGCAGGAGCAGGGCGTCGCCGCTGCCGAAGAGCCCGGCCATCCGCTCGACCGGGGTGGCCCGCTGCCCCTGGCCCGCGTCGTAGAGACGGCCGTCGGTGGAGCTGAGGGCGCCCAGTACGGCGTCGGCCAGCTGGTCCGGTGCGCTCACACCGGCGAGCGGCACGAACCAGACCCGGCCGCGCGCGTGGGCCCGGTCCCGGGTGGCCGCTTCGAAGGAGAGGCGGGTCTTGCCCGCGCCGCCGGGGCCGACGATGGTGACGAGCCGCCCGACGGCCAACTGGTCGGCCAGCCGGTCCAGTTCGCCGTCCCGGCCGACGAAGCTGGTGAGCCGGGCGGGGAGTCGGCTCGGCGCCGCCTCGGCCCGTTCGGCGGGTATCTCCAACTCGCCGCGCAGCAAGGACAGACGGACCTCCCGCAGCTCGACCGAGGGGTCGACGCCGAGTTCGTCGCCGAGCCGCGCGCGCAGCTCCTCGTACACCGCGAGGGCGTCCGACTGGCGCCCCGCGGCCACCAGGGCCCGCATCCGCAGCCCGGCGACCCGCTCGCTCAACGGCCTTTCGGCCGCGGCCGCTTCCAGATCGGCCAGCACCTCCCCGTGCCGACCGAGCCGCAGCTCGGCGTCGCAGCGGTCCTCGACCGCGGCGCTGCGCAGGTCGTCCAGCCGGGTCGCGACGGGACCGGCGTAGGGGGCGCCCCGCACGTCCGCGAGGGCCGGGCCGCGCCACAGCCCGAGCGCCGTGGCGAACAGCGGCGCCGCCTCCTCGGCGCGCCCGGCCGCCAGGGCGCGCCGCCCCCGGGCGGTCAGTTCCTCGAAGCGGTGGACGTCCAGGTCCTCGGCCCGCAGGTGCAGCCGGTAGCCGCCGGAGGCGGACTCCACCGCCGCGGATCCGCGCAGCGGCCTGCGCAGTCGGGACACCAGCGCCTGGAGCGCGTTGGCCGCGTCGGCCGGCGGTTCCTCGCCCCACAGGCCGCCGACGAGGGAGTCGACGGGCACCGTCCGGCCCTCTTCGAGAGCGAGCCGGGCGAGGAGCATCCGCAGCCGTACCCCGCCGACCTCGACGGGCTCCGCGTCCTCGGCGAACGCCCTTACGGGCCCCAACAGTTCCACGCGCACCACGGCGGTCTCCCCCTCTGCACCGAGCGGCGCTCCCGCCCCGTCGATCATCGTTGCGACGCCGGTCAGCATCACCCACGCCGAGCGCCCGGTAAAGGACGGTCGGCGACGGCCGTCACGTGCCGGCCGCCGACGGTCGGCGACGGCCGCCGTCATCGCGCGGCGGCGCCTCGCCGCGCGCCCGCTCGCGGTCCCGGCATACGCTGCTGCTCGTGACGCAAGCCGACGGCGAGCTGGACGCTCTCGTGCGCAAACGGATCCGGGCCCTGCGCGTGGCGCAGGGGTGGTCCCTGGCCGAGCTGGCCGCGCGCGCCCACATCAGCCAGTCCACGCTGAGCCGGATCGAGACCGGCGGGCGCCGCCTCGCGCTGGACCAGCTCGTCACCCTCGCCCGGGCCCTGGACACCTCCCTGGACCAGCTCGTCGAGACCGCCGCCGACGACGTGATCAGCCACCCGGTGGTCGACGCGGCGCACGGGAGCATGCGCTGGACCATGAAGGCGGACCCCGGCGTCAGCGTGGTGCGCCGACGGATGACGGAGCCGCCGCCCGACGTCCCCGCGCGCATGCGGGCCCACCCGGGTCGCGAATGGCTGGTCGTCCTGTCCGGCACCGCGGTCCTGCTGCTGGGGAACCGGCGGATGCGGGTCGAGACGCACCAGGCGGTGGAGTTCCCCACGATGCTGCCGCACGCCATCGGCGCCGAGGGCGGGCCCTGCGAGATCCTGGGCTTCTTCGACCGGGACGCCCGCCGCGGCCATCAGGGGGGCGAGGGCGCCTGAGCGGCCGCCCGCTTGCGCTTTCGGCAGCCCGTCCGGTCTTCTTCTTGCGCGTTCCGGGAGGCATGCTGCCGTAACGGCACGACCGTCCTAGCGTGGCCGTCATGAGCCACGCACCCCACTCCCCGTCGTCCCACGACCACGACCACACCCACGGCCACGGCCACGGCCACAGCCACGCTCCCGAGCCCACCGGCTCCCACGACCAGGCCGAGATCCTCGACCTCGACGCCGACGTGCTCGCCGAGCACACCGACTCCATCACCGCGTGGCTGCCCGTCACGGCCGCACCGCGCCGGATCCTGGACCTGGGGTGCGGCACCGGGGCCGGCACCTTCGCCCTGCTCGCGCGCTTCCCCGAGGCTCGGGTGACCGCCGTCGACGCGTCGGGCGCCCACCTGGACCGCCTGCGCGAGCGCGCCCGGGAGCTGGGCCTGGCCGACCGGGTCCGCACGGTCCGGGCCGACCTCGACGGGGAGTGGCCCGACCTCGCCGGACCCGACGCCGCCGGACCCGACCTGTTCTGGGCGTCGGCCTCGCTGCACCACATGGCCGATCCCGGGCGCACCCTGCGCACGGTCCGCGGGCTGCTCGCGCCCGGCGGCCTCCTCGCCGTCGTCGAGCTGGCGGGCTTCCCCCGCTTCCTGCCCGCCGACGCCCCGCGGGAGCGGCCCGGCCTGGAGGACCGCTGCCACGCCGCCCTGGAGAGCCGGCACACCGAGCAGCTGCCGCACCGCGGCGCCGACTGGGGCCCCGAGCTGGCCGCCGCCGGCTTCACCGTCGAGGGCGAGCGGACGATCGCGGTACACGTCGACGGCGCCGGGAACGCGGCCGTCGGCCGTTACGCGCTCAGCAGCCTGGGCCGCCTGCGCGACGGCGCCGCCGCCGCCCTCGACGCCCGGGACCTGACCGCGCTGGAGCGGCTGCTCGACATCGGGGGCCCCGGGAGCATCCTGCGCCGCGACGACCTCGCGGTCCGCACCGAACGCACCGTGTGGGCCGCGCGCGCCGGGGCGTCCGTACGACGGGCCTGACGCCGGGGCGCGGCGTCAGGAGCGGGCGGATCGGGCGGGGCGGGGCCCGGCCGTGACGATATGCTGACGTTTCTTTGCTTCCGGGGGGGTGCAAGCAGGTGGAGTTCCGTCTGCTCGGATCGGTGACCGTCGCGCGGGGGACCGGCGACCTACCGCTCGGACCCGCCAAGCGGGCCAGCCTGCTGGCCGCACTGCTGCTGCGCCCCAACCACCCCGTACCGCTGCGGCAGCTCACCGACTCGCTGTGGGACGGCGAGCCCCCGGCGCGCGCCCGCAGCGTGATCCAGGGGCACGTGTCCCGGCTGCGCACCCTGCTCGACGCCGCCGAAGCGTCCACGTACGGGGTCGAGTTGGCCACCCAGGGCGCGGCCTACGTGCTGCGGATGCCGGAGGCGCTGCTGGACGCGCACCGCTTCGAGCAGCTGGTCACCCGGGCCCAGGGGCAGCAGTCGGTCGCGGACGCCGTGGTCATGTACCAGGAGGCCCTGTCCCTGTGGCAGGGGCCCGCGCTGACCGGCGTGCACCCCACACCGCCGCTGCAGGCGGCCGCGGACGCGCTGGAGGAGATGCGGCTGACCACCGTGGAACACCTGGCCGCCGGGTACGGGCGGCTCGGCGCGCACGCGCAGGCCGCGGCGGTGCTCCGCGCCGAGGCGAGCGCCCATCCGCTGCGGGAATCGCTGTCCGCCGCGCTGGTGACGGCCCTCCAGCGGGCCGGGCGGCGCTCGGAGGCCCTCGACTGCTTCCACCAGACCCGGCGCCTGCTCGCCGAGGAGCTCGGGGTCGATCCGGGGGACGAGCTGAGCGACGCCTACGCGGTGGCCCTGCGCGGCGGACAGCGCGCCCAGGACGCCCGGCGCGGACCCCTGCCACCGGGCGAGGGCTGCCGACACGACCACGAGGCCCGCCCCGCGCACACCGTCCGCGCCGCACGCACCACCGTCGGCGCCGAGGACCACCGGGGCGAAGAGCACCGCGGCGAGGAGCACCGCGGCGCCGCGCCCGGGGCGGCGGGCGCACCGGCCCGCACCCCGGCCCCGGCCGCCCGGTACGCCGACGCCCTCGACCTGATGCCCCGCGCGCCCCGCGGCTTCCACGGCCGCGAGGCGGAGTTGGCGCAGCTGTCGCGGGCCGCCGCGGCGCAGGCGCCGATCTGCCTGGTCACCGGACCCGCCGGGGTCGGCAAGAGCGCCCTCGCCGTCCATTGGGCGCACCTGCACCACGAGCGGTTCCCGGACGGCCGCCTCCACGCCGACCTGCGCGGTTTCAGCGATACGGGCGAGGCCTCGGCCATCGACGTGCTGCGGGAGTTCCTGCTGGCACTGGGCGTCGCGCCGTCGCACGTGCCGGAGTCGGTGACCCGCGCCGCCGCGCTGTTCCGTTCCCTGACCGCCGACCGGCGCCTGCTGGTCGTCCTCGACAACGTGCGCGCCTCGGAGCAGGTGCGTCCGCTGCTGCCGGGCGGGAGCGAGTGCGTCACCGTCGTCACCAGCCGCTACCGGCTGCGCGGCCTGATCGCCTCGGACGCGGCCCGGCCCGTTCCGCTCGGCGTCCTGGGACCGCAGGACGCCACGGACCTGCTCGCCGCGGTGCTCGGCGCGGACCGGGTGCTCGCCGAACCGGCGGCCGCCCGGCGGTTGGCGCAGCTGTGCGACGGACTGCCCCTGGCCCTGCGGGTCGCCGCGGCCCGGCTGGCGGACCAGCCGTACCTGACGCTGACCGCCATGGCCGAGGAGCTCTCCGACACCACGCGCAGGCTGGCCCTGCTCGACGCCGAGGACACCGGGGTGCGCGCCGCCCTGCACCTGTCGGTGCGCCGCCTCCCGGCGGGCGCCGCGCACCAACTCGCCCACCTCGGCCGCCACCCCGGCACGCACATCGACCGCGGGGTGGCCGCGGCCCTGGCGGGCACCGGCGTCGAGGAGGCGGAGGCGGCCCTCGACCAGCTCGCCGCCGCGCACCTGTTGACGTACGGCGCACCGGGCCGATGGGTGCTGCACGACCTCGTCCGGCTCTACGCCCGCGACATGGAGACGGACCCGCGGGCGCTGGCGCGGCTGCTGGACCACTACATCGCGACCGGCCTCGCGGCGGCCGGGGCCGCCGAGCGCGACGGGCAGCCGTGCTTCCCGTTGCACGCCGACTTCCACGCGCCCGCGGACGTACGGGACTTCCGGGACCGCGACGAGGCGATGGCCTGGTACGCGGCGCAGCGCGAGGACCTGGCCCTGGCGGCGACGGCCGCGCACGCGGCCGCTCTGCACGACCGGGCCTGGCGGGTCGCGCTGTCCCTGTGGCCGCTGATGGTGTGGCGGGTCCTCGACGGCTGGGCCCCGCTGCTCTACACGGCCCTCGACTCGGCCTGGGCCGACGCCGACCTGCACGGCCAGGCCCGGGTGCTCGCCCTCCTGGGATGGGTGCTGACCGAGGAGGGGCTGACCGAGGAGGCCCTGCCGCACCTGGAAGCCGCCCCGCTGCTGGCCGCCCGGTCCGGCGACCACAGCGGCCAGGCCACGGCCCTGGTCAACCTCTCCCTGGCGCAGGCCTCGCTCGGCGATCTCGACCAGGCGGCGCGGGGGTGCGTACGGGCGGCGGAGCTGGCCCGCGCGGCCGACGACCCGACCACGGAACGCCTCGCGCTCTACCACCTCTCCCGGCACCAACTGGATTCCGGGGACTGGCACCAGGCGCTGGAGAGCACGACGGCCGCGCGGGCCGCCCACGCCCCGGACGCGCGGTCTCCCTCGCGCCTGCTGCTGCTGGCCGCGACCGGGGAGGCGCTGGTGGGTCTCGGCGAGCGGACCGAGGGCATCCGATGCCTGGACGAGGCCGCGCGGGAGGCCGAATCGACCGGCTTCGACGAGGGCGCGGAGCGGGCGCTCGGCGCGCTGCTCCACCTGTCGGCGGATGAGGCCGCGGAGGCCGCGGAGGCCGAAGAGGCCGCAGGAGCGGGCGGGGAGGCGGACGAAGAGCCGGCCGCACCGGAGGAGGAGTACGCCGTGCACGGGGCGGCCTACCGCGCCCGGTACGACAAGGTGCGGGCGCGCCAGAGCGTACGGGCGTGATCCCGCGGGCGACGTCAGCGGAACGTCAGCGCGGCGTGACCACGACGCCAGCGGTCCCCGGCACAGTGGTGTCCACGCGGGAACGACTTCGCGTGACGACCGTTCAGAACCGGGGAGTTCCCTCATGCGCACCACCCGCCGCCTCCGCAGCGCGACCTGGACCGCCACCATCGTGGCCGGTCTCGCGCTGGCCCTGACCTCGTGCGGCGGCACGAGCGGGGCGGCGGCGGGCGCGGACGGGGCGAACAGGGGCCCCGGTACGAGCGGGGCGGCCTCGCCCGGCACCGCCGGCGGGGCCTCGGCGACGGGTGCGCAGGGGGCCTCCGGCGCCCCGTCGGACGGCAAGGGAGCCGGGGCGGGCACCGCCTCCCCGGCCAGGGCGGGCACGGGCACGGGCACGGGCACCGGAGACGACGCCTACGCCTACGCCCACCCCTGCTCGGCGGGCAAGCTGACCGTCAAGACCGGTTCCGCGCAGGGCCTCCCGGCCAGCGTCCGCGTCATCACGGTGACCAACAACGGCTCCACCGCCTGCGGCCTGGCCTACCACCCGACCGTCGGCTTCAGCGCGAAGGGCGCGGCGCTCGGCATCATGGCCGCCGCCCCCGGCGGACTGGGCGGCGCCCCGGCGTACCCGGTGCGCCCCGGCGCCACCGCCTACGCGGCCGTCGACCTCAACCCCGGCGGCGGCAGCGGACCGGTCGCCGACGAGATCAACGTCCTGGCCGACGCGGCGCACATGCCGAACGCGGACGGCACCAGCCTGCCGCTGACCGTGCCGGGAAAGGTCGCCGCCCCGAAGGTCGGCCTCTACCGCACCAGCGCCCGCGAGTCGCTCGGCACGCTCTGACCCCTTCCCGCCCCACCCCCTGATCCCTCCGGGCCCCCGACACCCCCGACGGTCCCCGGAGCCCGTGCACCCCCAGTCCGTTGACCTGGGGGTGCACGGTTTTTCCGGCGACGCGGAGCGCGTCCTTCACACCGTTTCGAGGGCGCGTTCGCGCAAGGGCGTGATGCGGGTGCGGGCCGCGGCGCCGTCGTGGATCGCGTTGCTGGTGATGACCACGTACCGGCCGGTGGTGGGTGCGAGGTACAGGCTGGTGCCGGTGAATCCGTGGTGGTAGGCCACCGCGCCACCGGCGGCCACGATCCAGCCGAGGCCCCGGTGCACCCCGGGGTCGATCTCCGCCACGGGCACCAGGCTCTCCCGCAGCCAGCCGCCGAGCACGCCGTCGGGACCGGCCGACAGCAGGTGTTCGGCGTAGGTCGCGAGGTCCGCCGCCGGGGCGAACACCCCGGCGTGGCCGGCCACGTCGCCCATCGCGGCCGCGTTCTCGTCGTGCACCGCGCCCCACAGCCGGTCGTGGGCATCGCGGTGCTCGGTCGGCGCGACCCGCGCGGACTGCGGCAGCGGCCCGTAGCCGGTCTCCCCCATGCCCAGCTCCGCCCAGAAGGCCGCGGCGAGCCGGTCCAGCGGCTCGCCGTGGACGTGCGCCAGGGCCAGGCCGAGCAGGACGTAGCCCCGGTTGATGTACCGGTGCGTGCCCGGCAGGTTCTCCAGGGGCTCCGCGCAGATCAGCTCGTGCAGCGGGCGCGCGCTCAGGTCGTACAGGTCGAAGCGGGTGGCCGCCCGCAGCCCGGAGGTGTGCGACAGCAGGCGCCGCACGCTCACCGCGGCGCCGGGCAGGTGTCCCTCCATCGGCGGCAGGAACTCCCGTACGGGCGCGTCCAGCAGCATCAGCCCGCTCGCCACGGCGCGGCCGACGAGCGGCCAGGTCGCGGTGACCTTCGTGAGGGAGGCGACGTCGTAGACGGTGTCCGCGTCGGGGCACTTCTGGTGCGTGAAGGGGGACACGATCCCGGCCGACAGCACGGTGCGGTCCCCCGCGGTGGTGCCGCAGACGACGACCCCGCCCGGGGTCGCGCCGTCGGCGACGACCTCCTCCAGCGCCTGCCGCAGCCCGTGGACCTCGGCGGTCGTGAAGGGTACGGGTACGGCTGCTGGTACGGGTGCGGCCTCGGTCATCTGCGCCTCCGGTGCGGTGGGTGGCCCGGGTCCCGTGGGCCTGGGCCACCCACCCTGACCATCATCGGGACCGGGACCCGGCAGCCGCGCCGAGCGAACGCTCCGCGTTGTCGATCAGTTCCTTGTAGGTGAGCACCTCGACCCGGGTCACGTGCGCGTTGAAGGTCCGCAGGGCCTCGTTGACCTCGCGCTCCGGGACCTCCGGCTGCGCCGACGGATGGCCGATCAGGACGAGCGCGCTGGCCCGGCGGGTCTCGATGCCGAAGTCGGCGCGCAGCCGCTCGCGGTTCTCGTCCAGCCCGACCAGGTAGTTGACCGCCTGCCCCACGGCGTCGTGCACCTCGGCGGCCGGCACCCACGCCCCGCGGTGCCGTTTGACCAGCGGCCCGGCGAGGCTCATCGACCGCTTCAGCTCGACCACGTGGAGCGAGCCGTCGCCGCGGATCAGCGGGATGTCCACCTCGTCCCCGACGACGAGCCGCCGCTGGACGGCCTCCCCGACGTACCGGCCGCCGAAGATCCAGTGCTGGCCCTCCAGCGCCCGCTGGAGGTCGGCCTCGCGCGCGCCGCGGTCCTCGGCCACGACGCGCAGGGCGGCCAGCTGCCGCCCGCGCCGCTGGAGCTCGGCGGCGCGCAGGGCGAGCCGGCCGTCCCGGTCGGACGCCAGCAGGGCGAGCGCCTCGGGCGAGGCGGCGATCCGGCGGGCCTCGGCCTCGGGGTCCGCCACCTCGATCCGCTCGTTCCGGAATACTTGCTCGATCCACAGCGCCCACTCGGCGCGCCCCCGGGGTATGCGGTAGCGCCCGGGACGGTCCGCCGGAGCCTCCACGAACCTGCCGTCCTCGCCCAAGGCCCGCAGGTGTTCCAGCAGCTCCGACGCGGTGGCGGCGGGGCGCTCGGCGAGGAACCGGTCGCCCATCGAGGCGAAGTACTCACCGGTTGCCCACAGGCCCGTGGCCACCGATCGCTGGAGGTTCCCGCTCCGCGCAGCGCCGTCCTGGAACAGCCGGTAGCGCTCCTCGAACTCCGGTTTCAGGATCCGCCCCTCGGCGTAGTCCACGGAGTCCTGGAGCAGTCGTACGACCTGCCACTCCCCCGCTCCGGCCGCCCGGGCGCGGGCCTCGCCGAGCAGGTCGAGGAGCGCCCGTCCGCCCCTGCGCCCGCGGCCGCGCCCGCCGTTCATGTGGCCGGTCACGGCGTCGACGGCCGCGCGCACGCCGTCGTCGACCGCCTCCTTCCGGACGGCTTCCAACTGCAGTTCCAGGGCCCAGTCAGCGCGGATGTCCATGTCCCGAAGGATGACGCACGGGTCTGACACCGCACACAAGGGCGATTTCGGCCGGGCGCTGTTCGACTCCACGTCACCCCGGGAATCCGCCGTGTTCATGTCCCGCTCTTAGCGTCGGTCCGCCCGCGCCATTCATTTCCGAGGGGGACCCCCCGCATCATGCGACGCAGACCTGCCAAGACGCTGACCGTACTGGCCCTGACCGGCGCCCTGGCGGCCTCGGCCGCCACCACCGCCAACTCGGCTCCCCAGCACGGCGGTCAGGGAGAGATCCGCAACGTCATCTACCTGCTCGGTGACGGAATGGGCCGCACCCACGTCACGGCCGCCCGCGACCGGTTCTACGGCGCCTCCGGCAAGCTGAACATGGAGACCCTGCCCTTCACCGGCGCGGTCGCCACCTACGCCGTCGAGAAGGGCAGCGACAAGCCCGCGCTCGTGACGGACTCCGCCAGCTCGGCCACCGCGTGGGCGACCGGCGTCAAGACCTACAACGCCGCGCTGAGCGTGGACTCGTACGAGAAGCGCGTCGTCACGCTGATGGAGCAGGCCAAGAAGGCCGGCTTCGCCACGGGCAACGTCTCCACCGCCGAGATCACCGACGCCACCCCGGCCGCCCAGTTCAGCCACGCGCTGCTGCGCGGCTGCCAGGGCCCGACGTACTCGGACGCCGCCTGCCTCCCCAAGAAGGACGACGGCACCTACGAGAGCGCGCCCGCGGACAAGACGCTGGTCACGCCGATCGCCGAGCAGATCGCGCGCAACGGCACCGCCGACGTCATCCTCGGCGGCGGCCTCGCCCGCTTCGAGCCGGACGACCAGAAGGCCCTCCAGGCGCAGGGCTACCAGGTCCTCGGCAACTTCGGTGACCCCAAGCTCCCGGCCCAGACGGCCGCCAGCCAGAAGGTCGCCACCAAGACCGACCTGAGCCACGCGAACGGCAAGAAGGTCATCGGCCTCTTCAACCGCGGCAACCTCACCGTCGAGCAGGCCAAGGCCGGCCTCCCCGCGGACGCCGTGCAGAAGCAGGAGCCGACCCTCGCCGACATGACCCGCAAGTCGATCCAGCTGCTCGGCGAGCGCGGCGGGTACGACAAGAACCGCAAGGGCTTCCTCCTCCAGGTCGAGGGCGCCCAGATCGACAAGCGGTCGCACGCCAACGACGCCGCCCAGACCCTGGGCGAGATCAAGGCCTTCGACGACGCGGTCAAGGTGGCCACCGACTTCGCGAAGAAGGACGGCCACACCCTGGTCGTCGTCACCGCGGACCACGAGTGCGCCGGCTTCAACATCATCGAGAAGGGCACCTACACCAACGCCGAGGCGGTCGCTCCCCCGGCCAACACGGACGCGGGCAACACCGCCAACAACAGCACCCCCTCGCGCCCCACTTCGGGTGCCAAGGACCCGGTGCGCTCGACCGGCATCGTCAACGGCGCGGGCTCGAATGACGCGAAGAACTTCGCCCCCGCCACCTTCCGCACGCCGAACGACCCGGCCGGCGTCAAGGACGGCAGCCCGGACGCCAGCCTCTGGCTGACCTACCTGTCCGGCAACCACACCGGCGCCGACGTGCCGATCTTCGCCTACGGCCCGAACGGCCAGGCCTTCGCCGCGAGCCAGAACAACACCGAGCTGTACGGGAAGCTGTACCGCTCGCTGTTCGGCAAGTCGCCCCAGCAGCACTGACCCACCGAGCGAACGCCCGGGGCCGGGAGGACCACGTCCTCCCGGCCCCGGCCGGTTCAGGAGCCTTCCGATGAGACACCTCACCCGCCGCACCGCCGGGGCGCTCGCCGCCGCGGCCGCCGTCCTCGCACTCGCCTCGGGCTGCTCCGGCGGCCCGGCCGCCGACGGAGCCGACGCCGCGGGGGACGCGGCCGGATCCGCCGCCCCCGTCGTCCTGCCCGCGCCGCGCAGCGCACCGGCGCCGGCCGCCGTACTGGCGCACCCGGCCGCACCGGGCGAGGTCCGCGTCGAGGAGGGCCCCTTCACCGACCGGGTGAAGCTGACCGACCTGAAGCTCACCGGCGCGGCGTCCGTCACCGGGCACCTGGCGATCACCTCCGACATCAGCGACGTCCTGGCCCTGGAGGTCGGGGCGGCGTACTACGACGCGAGCGGGCACCTGCTGGGGACCGCGAAGTTCCAGTACCAGGAGGAGGGCGAGGACGCGAAGGGCACGGCGCACCACGACGGCCCGCGCGCGGCGGGCGAGGGCATCGACTTCACCGTTCCCGCGGGGCAGTTCGCCCAGGCACCGGCGAGCGCGGTGCTGTCCATCCCCGTCCTCGTCAACGAGTAGCGGGATCCGCGCCCGGGCCGCCGCGGCGCAGCAGGCCGTAGGCCCAGCGCTCGTTCAGCCCGGCGAGGAAGCCCACGCCGCCCCAGAAGAAGAAGCCCTGGACGAGGGACCGGTGGTCCGCGGGGGACAGCGGTCCGGTCCCGCAGGCGCCGTCGGGAACGGCGGGCGGGGTGAGCAGGGCCAGGATCCCGCCGGTGACGAGGACGAAGAGGGACACGGCCAGGAACCAGCCGACGACCACCCGGTACCAGCCCTCCTGCCGCATCAGCCGCGCCAGTTGGACCGGATCGCCCGGGACGTCGGCCGCCTCGTCGGCCACCTCCTCGCGGGCCTCGCCCCCGGGAGTGTCCCCCGTGGTTTCCGCGGGCGCGCGGGTGTCGGCGGGCCGGGTGCCCGGGGCCTCGCGCAGCCTGATGACGACGCTGAAGACCGACCCCAGGGCCCCGCCGGAGAAGCAGACCAGGGCCTGTACGAGGGTGAGGCGTTCCGGGCAGCCGAGGGCCGATCCGAACAGCGGCGGCACCACCTCGGCCGCGACGAGGGCCAGCACGAGGAACACCGGGCTGAAGAGCACCCCGACGGTGAGGCCCGTGTTCAGGCCCCGCGCGCCCGCGAGCACCGCGTCCGCCGCGAGCGAGCGCGCCGCGGCGTCGGCCTCCCACCGGAGCACGTCGGCACGGGGGGCGAGCGCACCGGTCCCGGCTCCTTCGGTTCGCGTGGCCCGCGTCGCCGCCTCGGCTTCCGCCGCCGCCTCCGCCTCCGCCGTGTCCCGCAGGGCGGTACGGACCGCGTGCTCCAGGTCGCGGCAGACCGCCGCCCGGGTGCGCTCCTCGAAGGACCGCTGGGCCGCCCGGTGGAGGCGTTCGACGCGGGCGTACCGCACCGGCGCCGCACGCCGCAGCCGCCGTAGCCCGGGGTCCTCCTCGTCGAGGCCCAACCCGGCGGCCAGCGAGCGGGGTTCGGCCTCGGCCGCCCCCAGCAACCAGGCCCCGATACGCCGCACCCACCCCTGGCGCTCCCGTTGTTGACGCATACCCGTCAGATTACGGCCCGCCCGGTCCGCCCGGTCCGCCGCTCGCGGTCACTGCCCGGAGCCGCAGTACACGTCCTCGTCCGGACGGTGGCCGGTGGTCAGGAAGTCGGTCACCGCGCGGTCGCCGCAGGCATTGCCGTTGCCCAGGTAGACGCCGTGTCCCCCGTGGTCGACGGTGATCAGACGGGCCCGCTCGCCGAGGGCCGCGCGCATCGCGAGGGCCCCGAAGTAGGGGGTGGCGGGGTCGCGCAGGTTCTGGATCATCAGCACGTTGGAGGGGCCGCGGTCGGTGATCCGGGCGGGCTTGTCCACCGGCGCGTCCTTCCAGAAGGCGCAGGGGGTGATGTTCGCGGGCATTCCGGCGGTCAGCGGATGGGCCGCCCGGTCGGCGGCCGTGGCGCGGGCGTAACCCCGCACGTCTCCGGGCCACTTCACGTCGTTGCAGATCACCGCGACGGCGATCGCCGCGTCCTCGTCGCGCAGCGGCTGGGCCAGTTCGGGCGGGAGGACCGGGGTCGCGGCCGGGTCCTGGGCCTGCCGGACGAGCCGGGCCAGTCCGGGGAAGGCCGCGTCGCCGTAGAGGGCGTTCTGCAGGGCCTGGCGCAGCAGGTTCCCGGTGAGGGGCACCCCTTCGGTGGTCGAGGTCCTGGGCGCGCGGTCGAGCGTGGCGGCCAGCGCGAGGAAGAGCGGGCGCACCTCCTCGGGGCGCTCGGCGACGCGCAGGCCCTCGGCCGCGCGGGCCGGGTCGGCGGCCCAGGCCGCGAAGTCGGGGAACCGGTCGTCGGCCCCCTGCGCCATGTTCGCGAGCCAGCCGCGCGCCACCCGCGCGGGGTCGGGGTCACCGCTGCTGTCCAGCACCCAACGGTCGGTGCGCTCGGGGTACTCCTGGGCGTAGACGGCGCCGACGTAGCTGCCGTAGGAGGTCCCCCAGGCGGACAGCTTCCGCTCGCCCAGGGCCCGGCGCAGCCGGTCCATGTCACGGACCTGGTTGGCGGTGGTGAAACTGCGCAGCACCGCGCCGCCGTTGGTCCGGCAGGCCTCGGCCACCCGGCGGGCGCGGGCCACGCTCTCCTCGATGCCGCCGTCCGCGCCGGGCCATCCCCGCAGGGTGCTGAGCCGACGGTCCTCGGGAGCCAGTGCGCAGCTCGCGGTGGTACTGCCGCCCACGCCCCTCGGGTCGAGGCCCACCAGGTCGTAGCCGCCGGCCAGTTCCTTGCGCAGCGCCTCGCCCTTCTGCGCCAGCCGCTGCACCCCGGAGCCGCCCGGTCCCCCGGGCAGCACCATCAGCGTGCCGCGGCGGGCGGCGGGCCGGTCGCTGCGCAGCCGGGAGACCGCCAGCGAGAGCTGCTGCCCGCCCGGGTCGCGGTAGTCGAGCGGGACGGGCAGCTCGGCGCACTCCTGCCCGGCGGGCCCGCCGGGACGCTCGCAGGGGTGCCACGCGAGCGCGGGAGCCCCGGCGCTGTCCGCCGCGGCCCGCCCGCTCGCCCCGACCGCCGCGTCGGCCCGTGGGGCGAAGGCCACGGTCAGAGCGGCTGCGGCGGTCACGGCGGAGAGGACGAGAGCGGCGCTGGTGCGGGTGTAGGTCGTCATGCGCACAGCCTGGTCGGCCGGAGCCCGCCGTCCCATCCGGCAGGCGTGACGGCCGGGGTGGGGCTAGCCCCCGGGGGAACCCTGCGGGGGCGCCCCGGTCAGGGTCCGTCAGAGGTCGAACTCGTGCGGGGGCAGGCCCAGTGCGAAGCACGCCTCGCGGACGACGGCCTGCTCGGTCTTGTCGAAGTCGCCGTCGGCGCCGCCGATGACGATGCCGATCTGGATGACCGCGCGCGCCTCCGCGGGCTTCTTCTTCGCCTTGGCTATCTCCTGCATGACGCTGACCTTGCCGAAGTCGAAGTCGGCGGTCAGCTTGTCCAGGTTCTCGTCGAAGCGCCGCCGCAGGTCGTCGGCCGGGAAGTTCTGGAGCACCTCGTTCGTCCCGATCAGCTGGGCCACGCGCTGGCGTTCGGAGGCGTCGATCGTGCCGTCGGCCGCGGCCACGAGCGCGCACATCGCCATGCTGGAGTCCCTGAACGCCCCGCTCTTGAGGTCGTTCCGCTTCGCCACCAGCTGCGTCTGCATCGTCGCGGCGGAATCCTTGACGCGGTCCCACAGGGCCATTTCTGTCTCCTTATGTCATAGATCGGCACCCGGACAACGGACGGGATCCCCCGTCCGTGCCCGGTCCGCCGATCTCGTCCCACATCGGCCGAATCCTTCCGCTTCGGCCGGTGGCGCACTACGCCGGCAACGCCATGACCAGGACCGGGGCGGTGGTGGGGCGCGCGGAGCCGCCCGCCGGTTCGACGGTGAGTCCGATGGCCGTGGCGTCCCGCACCGCCCCCTCCAGCAGCAGCGCGTGCCCGCCGCCCAGCAGCCCGGCCGGGCGCATCGAGCCGTGCTCCGAGAACCACAGCTGGTACGTCGTCCCTGCGGGCGTCGCCGGCAACTGCGGCGCCAACACCACCGCTTGGTCGCGGGCGGCGGAGGTCACCACGGTGACCCGGGCCCCGGTCGCGGTGCGGCCGGTGGCGGTGCGGGCGTCCGGCGCGGCCAGCACCGCGGCGAGCGCTTCGCTGCGCGCCCCGGCCCGGTCGGCGTCCCGCTGCGCGGACTGCCGCACTCGGTCGGCGCGTTGGGCCCGGTCGTGCTGGTCCAGGGCGAGCGCCCCGAAGGTGACGGCCGCGGCGACGCTGGCCGCGATCACGAAGACCCCGCCGCGCCGCCGGATCCGCGCGGCGAGCACGGCGTACCGGCCCGGCGCCGGGACGCGCGGCGGGAGTTGGCGGATCGTGTCGATGCGGTCCAACACCCGAGCCTTCAGCTCGGGCGGCGGGGTCACGGCGACCGCCGACGCCAGCCGGGCGGCGGTCGCGGCGAACTCCCGCACCTCCTGGGCGCAGGAGGTGCAGTGGTCGAGGTGCCGGGTGACGGCGTCGCGCTCGTCGGGGCCGAGGGCGTCGAGCGCGTACGCACCGGTGAGGGCGTGCGGGTCGTCGGTCTTCACGTGGTCACCCCCATGCAGTCGCGCAGCCGGATCAGTCCGTCGCGCATACGGGTCTTGATGGTCGGGAGCGGGGTCTGCAGGGTCTGTGCCACTTCCCGGTAGGTCAGGCCCTGGTAGTAGGCCAGCGTGACGGTCTCGCGCTGGAGGTCGGTCAGCCGGCGCAGGCAGCGGCGCACCTGTTCGCTCTCCAGCCGGGTCTCCACCTGCTCGCTGACCTCGTCGAAGGGGGGTGTCAGGGAGCCGAGGGCGTCCTTGTGGTCGCGGTTCGCGGCGGCCTGCGCGGAGCGCACCCGGTCCACGGCGCGCCGGTGCGCGAGGGTGGCCACCCACGTCATGACGGAGCCCTGTGCGCTCTGGTAGCGGGCCGCCCCGCGCCAGATCTCGATCATCACTTCCTGGGTCACCTCCTCGGACTGCGCGCGGTCCCGCAGGACCTTGAGGACGATGCCGAACACGGGTCCGGCGATCATGTCGTAGAGGGCGGCGAAGGCGTCCTGGTCGCCGAGCGCGACCCGGGCCATCAGTTCCGCCGGGTCGGGCCGGGCGGACCGCTCGTGGCGGTCCCCCTCGCCGCTGCCGAGGCGCACCGGTTGACTCACCGCTCCGCCCTCCTTCGGTGGATCGCTTGCATGGGCAGTCCTTCGCGCCGCGCGGCATGGGTGGTGGCACCCCGGGTCACCCGTTCTTCGGAGCGGGGGGCCCGACGGATTGGCCCACCGCCCCCTGGATCGGACCCGCGGACCGGGCCCGCGCGCGGGGCGTCAACGCCCGGTCCTTCGCTCGCTCCACCGGGTGATCCCGCGGACCCGACCAATCCGGGGGGCCCGGGGCGCCGAATCCCCCACGTGACCATCAACCGATCAGCCGTGAAGCGCAGCGCCCTCGCCGCGCTGAGCGGCCTGCTGTCCGGATACACGGCGCTGGCCGTCGCGGAGCTGGTCGCTTCCTTCGTCCGGCCCCAGGCGGGGCCGGTCACCGCCGTCGGCGGTGCGGCCATCGACCGCACTCCCGCCCCGGTCAAGGACTTCGCGATCCGCCACTTCGGCAGCGACGACAAGCTCGTCCTGCAGCTCGGCATCGTCGCGACGCTCGGCCTCCTGGCCCTGCTGCTCGGCTGGTTCGCGCTGCGCCACCGGCGCACCGGCGCCGCCGGGGTACTGGCCTTCGGCGTGCTCGGCGCGGCGGCGGCCCTCACCCGCCCCGACGCGTCCGGTCCGATCGACGCGCTGCCCTCGCTGGTGGGCGCGGCCGCGGGGGCGGTGGTCCTGTACGTGCTCGTCGGGCGGCTGCTGCGGCCCGCGACCGGCCCGGCGGGGTCCGGGGACGGTGGCCGGCTCGACCGGCGCGGGTTCCTGCTCGTCGCCGGTGCCACCGCCGTCGTGGCGACCGGTGCGGGCGCGCTCGGGCGGGCCCTGGGCGCGCGGCGCGGGGAGGGTGCGGTGGCCTCCCGGGCCGCCGTACGGCTGCCCGCTCCGGCGTCACCGGCGGCGCCGATCCCGGCCCGGGCCGCCCTGCGGATCTCCGGGATCAGCCCCTTCACCACCCCCAACGCCGACTTCTACCGGGTCGACACCGCCCTGGTCGTGCCGAAGGTCGACGCCGACACCTGGCGGCTGCGCTTGCACGGCAAGGGCGTGTCCCGCCCCCGCACGTACTCCTACCAGGAGCTCCTCGGCCGGGACCTGATCGAGCGGGACGTCACGCTCACCTGTGTGTCCAACGAGGTGGGCGGGCCGTACGTCGGCACCGCGCGCTGGCTCGGCGTCCGGCTGGCCGACCTGCTCCGCGAGGCGGGCGTACGGCCCCCCTCGCGCGGTGGCCCGGCCGACCAGCTGGTGGCCCGCTCGGTCGACGGGATGACCCTGGGCAGCCCGGTCGAGGACGTCATGGACGGCCGCGACGCGATGCTCGCGGTCGGCATGAACGGGGAACCGCTCCCCTTCGACCACGGCTTCCCGGTCCGCATGCTCGTCCCCGGCCTCTACGGGTACGTGTCGGCCTGCAAGTGGATCCAGGACATCGAGCTGACCACCTTCGACGCCTACGACCCCTACTGGGTCCGTCGCTCGTGGGCCCGGCGCGCGCCGATCAAGACCCAGGCGCGGATCGACACCCCCAAGCCGTTCGCCCGGCCACCGGCCGGCACGACGGTGATGGTCGGCGGGGTCGCCTGGGCCCAGCACCGCGGCATCCGCCGCGTGGAGGTGCGGATCGACGACGGCCCCTGGCAGGACGCCGACCTCGCGGAGCAGGACACCGTCGACACCTGGCGGCAGTGGTCCTTCCCCTGGCGCACCACGCCGGGCGGCCACACCCTCACCGTCCGCGCCACCGACGGCGCCGGTCAACTGCAGACCGACCGGCGCGCCCCGACCATCCCCGACGGAGCCTCCGGCTGGCACAGCGTCTTCGTCACCCCCGGCTGACCCCGGGCCACCGACCACCCCCGATCCACCCCGCACCACCTCATGAATGACCGCAACACCACCTTGGAGAACGCAATGAGCACGCTTCGCTTCCGCCGTACCGCTCTCGCCGTCGCCACCGCGGCCGTCCTGCCCTTCGCCCTGGCCGCCTGCTCCTCGGATTCGAGCAAGGACAGCGCGGCGGGTCCGGCCGCCGACTCGCAGAGCGCGACCCCCACGTCCTCCGCCATGGACGACTCGATGGGCACGGACAAGCCGTTCGGCCCGGGCTGTGCGGGCGTCCCCGCCACCGGTGCGGGCAGCTTCGACGGCATGGCCAAGGACCCGGTCGCCACGGCCGCTTCCAACAACCCGGCGCTGTCCACCCTGGTCGCCGCCGTCAAGCAGGCCGGGCTGGTCGACACCCTCAACAACGCCAAGGGCATCACCGTCTTCGCCCCGACCAACGACGCCTTCGCCAAGATCCCGAAGGCCGACCTGGACAAGGTCCTCGCGGACAAGGCCCAGCTGACGAAGATCCTCACCTACCACGTGGTGGGCGAGAAGCTCACGCCGAAGCAGCTGGAGAACGGCTCCTTCGACACCCTGGAGAAGGGCAAGGTCACCACCACCGGCTCCGGCACCTCCTACAAGGTGAACGACACCTCCACCGTCGTCTGCGGCAACGTCCCCACCGCCAACGCGACCGTCTACATCGTCGACACCGTCCTGATGCCCAAGTAGCGGCCGGGGGACGGACCCCGCAGGGAACCGAGCGCACCCTCGGGGCCGGTCGCCATCAGTGGCGACCGGCCCTGAGGCGTGCCCACCACCCGCTAGGGTTTGCGTGGGTATCGCACGGGGTCGGGGAGGGCCGGGGCGGATGAGTCGTCGTTCCAGTGGACTGGTCGGGATCTGGGCCGAGGCCCAGCGCCAGCAGCAACGCTCGCAGGCCATGCAGCAGCGGGAGCGAGATCGCCAGCAGCGGGCCCGGGAACGCGATACGGCCCGCGGGCTGCGCGAACAGAAGGCGGCCTACCGCCAGTACCGGGACGCCGAGGCGCGCCGGCTCACCGAGGGGCTGGAAGCCCAGGTCGCCGCCCTCCAGGGGCTGCTCGGCCAGGGCTGCGCCGCACCCGCCTTCCGGATCGCCACGCTGCGCCGCCCCGAGCAGGTCGAAGCCTTCAATCCGGGCGAGCTGGCGCGTCCCGTCCCGATGCCGGAGCCGCACCAGTTCCCGGTGCAGACCGGCTGGGGGATCGGAGCGGGCCGCCGGGCGCAGGCCGAGGCCGACGCGCACGCCCGCTACACCCAGGCCTGGCACGCGGCCCAGGCCGCCGAGGCGCAGCGCCAGCAGCAGCTCGCCGCCTACCGCGCCCAGTACGACCGGTGGGCGGGCGGGCAGCTCGGGGAGATCCGCGCGCACAACACCGGGATCGCCGAGCTCGCGACCTCGCTGCGCGCCGGGGACCCCGAGTCCGCCGTCGAATACTTCTCGGCCGCGCTGTACGCGTCCTCGGGCTGGCCCGAGGAGCTGCCGCGCGCGCTGAGCGCGGCCTACGACCCCGCGGCCCGCCAACTGGTCCTGGACTGGGAGCTCCCGGGCTTCGACGTGGTGCCGACCGCGAAGTCGGTGCGGTACATGCCGAGCACGGACCAGGACAAGGAATCGCCGCTCCCGGTGGGCCAGCGCCGGGCCGTGTACCGCGATCTGCTGGCGCAGTGCGCGCTGTTGGTCCTGCGGGACCTGTTCGAGGCGGACGAGTTCGGCGCCCTGGAGTCGGTGGCCCTCAACGGCTACGTGGACGACCACGACCCGGCGACGGGCCGACCGGCCCAGATCGTCCTGGCCACGGTGATGGCGACCCGCCCCGCCTTCGCCTCCCTCCACCTGGCCCAGGTCAACCCGGTCGACTGCCTGACCGGAGCGCTGCGCGGTCAGCTGTCGACCCGTCCCGACGCGCTGAGCGCCGTACGTCCGGCCCGCACGCCGCAGGACGTCGGCTCGGGCGTGGTCACGCACGGCAGCGGTCCGGGCGGGGGTGACGGCCCCGGGGACGGGGAGCCCGATCTGTTCGCCATGGATCCCATCGAGTTCGAGGCCCTGGTCGCCGAGCTGTTCCGGGCCATGGGGATGCGGGCCGTGATGACCACGCGGTCCAACGACGGTGGCGTGGACGTCGAGGCGACCGACCCGACCCCGATCCGCGGCGGCTCGATCGTGGTGCAGGTCAAGCGGTACCGCAACACCGTGCCGCCGACGGCCGTGCGCGACCTGTACGGCACGGTCCAGGGGGCCGGAGCCAACAAGGGCGTGCTGGTGACCACTTCGGGCTTCGGGCCCGGGTCGCACGACTTCGCCCGGGGCAAGCCGCTGGAGCTGGTCTCCGGGCCGGAGCTGGTGGACCTGCTGCACCGCCACGGCCTGCGCGGCCGCCTCGGGGACCGCGGCCGTCCGGCCGCGTCCGTGCCCGCCCAGCGCGACGCCACCCTGCACGACGCCGCTCCCGCGCCCGCGGTCGCCTCCGCCGAGTACAACGTCCTCGGCATGTCCTGGTCGGGCCCGGTCATGCTCGACGTGTGCGCGCTCGTCTGCCAGGGGACCCGTGTGCTCAGCGACGAGCACTTCGTCTTCTTCAACAACCACAGCACGCCGGACGGTTCGGTGCGCAGCCGCTCCCACACCCCGCCGGACCGGGCCGCGATCGAGGTGGCCTTCGACTCCCTCCCCGACCGCGCCGACCGGCTGGTCCTGGTCGCGGCGGTGGACACCGAGGCCCATCCGCACGCCGACCTGTCCGGCTTCGCCGCCGCCCGGATCCGACTGCTCGGCGGTGACGGATCGGAGATCGACCAGCTGGAGGTGTCCGACGGACGCCCCGGCGAGACCGCTCTGGTGCTGGGGTCCTTCCGCCGACGAGCCGGCGGCGACTGGTCCTTCGTGGCGGGCGGCAAGGGGTACCCGGGTGGCCTGGCCGCCCTCGTGCACGACTTCGGCATCGCCACGGAGTAGGGGCTCGGACCGCCCCAACAGGGGCTGTCCGAGCGGGTGTTTCACGTGAAACACCGCGTTTCACGTGAAACAGGCATTCGTTTCACGTGAAACCCCCGGCCGGAAGACCAAGATCGACTCGCACGTACCCTCCCTGCCATGGACAACAACGCACCTGTGAACAAGCTCGCCGTCATCGTCGGCTCCACCCGCGAAGGCCGCTTCGCCCCGAACGTCGCCGCGTGGTTCACCGCGCTCGCCACCGAGCACGCGGGTTTCGAGGTCGACGTCATCGACGTGGCCGCGCTGGAGCTTCCCGCCGCCCACCCGAACTGGGGCACCCCGCGCACCCCCGCGCTGGAGGAGCTGTCCGAACGCCTCGTCGCGGCGGACGCGTTCGTCGTCATCACCCCCGAGTACAACCACAGCTACCCGGCCCACCTGAAGCACTTCCTCGACCTGCACACCACCCAGTGGCACGCCAAGCCGGTGGCCTTCGTCTCCTACGGCGGCGTCTCCGGCGGTCTGCGGGCCGTCGAGCACCTGCGCCAGGTCTTCGCCGAGCTGCACTGCGTCACGATCCGGGACTCGGTCAGCTTCCACGGCGCCTGGGACCACTTCGCCGAGGGCGGCAAGGCCCACGACCCGCAGGGTGCGGCCGGCGCCGCGAAGACCCTGCTGGACCGGCTGACCTGGTGGGCCACCACCCTGCGCGAGGGCCGCGCGACCCGCCCGTACAACTCCTGATCCGCCACCGCGCGCCGAACGGGTCCGGACCGCTCAGCGGTCCGGACCCGTTCGTGGATCGCCCGGTTCAGCCGGCCAGGGACTTCAGGGCGACGTTCAGCTCCAGGACGTTGACCCGGGGCTCTCCCATGAAGCCCAGGGTGCGGCCCTCGGTGTGCGCGGCGACGAGCTGCTCCACCTTGGCCACCGGAAGGTGGTTCTTCGCCGCGATCCGGGGGACCTGGAGGGCCGCGTAGGCCGGGGAGATCGCCGGGTCCAGGCCGGAGCCCGAGGAGGTCACGGCGTCGGCGGGGACCTGCGCGGGCGTGGGGGTGAACCCGGGGACCGTGTTGTCCTCGATGACCTTCCGCTGCGCCTCGCGGACCGCCTTGACCAGGTCGGGGTTGTCGGCCGCCTTGTTGGAGGCGCCGGAGACCAGCAGCGTGTACTGGGTGTTGATGGCGTTCTGGCCCAGCCCGGCCGCGGGCCGGGACTGGAACCAGCGCAGGTCGTCCCCGTAGCCCTGTCCGATGACGGAGGAGCCGACGACGGTGCCGGTGCGGTCCTTGACCTCGGAGCCGTTGGCCCGGTCGTGGAAGGCGGCCTGGGCGATGCCGGTGACGGCGAGGGGGTAGAGGACCCCGCAGATCACGGTCAGAACGAGGAGGGCGCGGAGGCCCGCGCCGATCAGGCGCGCGGTGTTGCCTACTGCGTTGTTCATGACGGATCAGCCGATTCCCGGGATGAGGGTGATGAGCATGTCGATGAGCTTGATGCCGATGAACGGGGCTATGAGGCCGCCCAGTCCGTAGAGGCCGAGGTTGCGGCGGAGCATCTTGTCGGCGCTGGTGGGTCGGTAGCGGACGCCCTTGAGGGCGAGCGGGACCAGGGCGATGATGATCAGCGCGTTGAAGATGACCGCGGAGAGGATCGCGGACTCGGGGGAGGCCAGGCCCATGATGTTGAGCTTGTCCAGGCCCGGGTAGACCACCGCGAACATGGCGGGGATGATCGCGAAGTACTTGGCGACGTCGTTGGCGATCGAGAAGGTGGTCAGCGCTCCCCGGGTGATGAGGAGCTGCTTGCCGATCTCGACGATCTCGATGAGCTTGGTGGGGTTGGAGTCCAGGTCCACCATGTTCCCGGCCTCCTTGGCGGCCGAGGTTCCGGTGTTCATGGCCACGCCGACGTCGGCCTGGGCCAGCGCGGGGGCGTCGTTGGTCCCGTCACCGGTCATCGCGACGAGCTTGCCGCCCGCCTGTTCCCGCTTGATGAGGGCCATCTTGTCCTCGGGCGTCGCCTCCGCGAGGAAGTCGTCGACACCGGCCTCCTCGGCGATGGCCTTGGCGGTGAGCGGGTTGTCACCGGTGATCATGACGGTCTTGATGCCCATGCGCCGCAGCTCGTCGAAGCGTTCGCGCATGCCCTCCTTGACCACGTCCTTGAGGTGGATGACACCCAGGATCCGGGCGCCGCGCGCGTCCTGGACCGCGACGAGGAGCGGCGTGCCGCCCGCCTCGGAGATGCGGTTGGCCAGGAGGTCGGCGTCGTCGCCGACGTGTCCGCCCTGCTCCTTGACCCAGGCGATGACGGATCCGGCGGCGCCCTTGCGGGTCTTCTTGCCGTCCACGTCGACGCCGGACATCCGGGTCTGGGCGGTGAAGGCGATCCATTCGGCGTGTTCCAGCTCGCCCTGGTGGCGTTCGCGCAGGCCGTACTTCTCCTTCGCCAGGACCACGATCGAGCGGCCCTCGGGCGTCTCGTCGGCGAGGGAGGACAGCTGGGCGGCGTCGGCGAGTTCGGCCTCGGTGGTGCCCTTGACCGGCACGAACTCGCTTGCCTGGCGGTTGCCGAGGGTGATGGTGCCCGTCTTGTCCAGCAGCAGCGTCGACACGTCGCCGGCCGCTTCGACCGCGCGCCCGGACATGGCCAGGACGTTGCGCTGCACGAGCCGGTCCATGCCCGCGATGCCGATCGCGGAGAGCAGCGCCCCGATGGTGGTGGGGATCAGGCAGACCAGCAGTGCGGTGAGCACGATCATCGACTGCTCGGCGCCCGCGTAGATCGCGAAGGGCTGGAGGGTGACGACCGCGAGCAGGAAGACGATGGTGAGCGAGGCCAGCAGGATGTTGAGGGCGATCTCGTTCGGGGTCTTCTGCCGGGCCGCGCCTTCGACGAGGGCGATCATGCGGTCGATGAAGGTCTCGCCGGGCTTCGTGGTGATCTTGATGACCACGCGGTCGGAGAGGACCTTGGTGCCGCCGGTGACCGCGCTGCGGTCGCCGCCCGACTCCCGGATGACGGGGGCCGATTCACCGGTGATGGCGGACTCGTCGACGGAGGCGACGCCTTCGACGACGTCACCGTCGCCGGGGATGATGTCACCGGCCTCGCAGACCACCAGGTC
The DNA here is from genome assembly GCF_042730635.1 of Streptomyces sp. NPDC059917. Taxonomy (NCBI): domain Bacteria; kingdom Bacillati; phylum Actinomycetota; class Actinomycetes; order Kitasatosporales; family Streptomycetaceae; genus Streptomyces; species Streptomyces sp. NPDC059917. The sequence continues at coordinate 21,687 of NZ_JBHWLC010000053.1, read as the reverse complement.
ACCGATCCGCAGGTCGGTGCCGGGGACCTGTTCCTCGACGGCGCCGTCGAGGCGGCGGGCGACGGTGTCGGTCTTGGCCTTGCGCAGGGTGTCGGCCTGGGCCTTGCCCCGGCCCTCGGCGACGGCCTCGGCCAGGTTGGCGAAGATGGTGGTCAGCCACAGCCAGGCCGTGATGGCCCAGCCGAACCAGTCGGTCGGGTTCCCCAGCGCCAGCACCGTGGTGACGACCGAACCGATCAGCACCACGAACATGACCGGGGACTTGACCATCACCCGCGGATCGAGCTTGCGGACGGCGTCCGGGAAGGACTTCACCAGCTGAGCCGGGTCGAAGAGGCCGGCGCCGACCCGCCCTTGCTCCGGCGCGTGTCCGGTGGGGGCGTCCTGGTGCGGTGCCCGCGTGGGCGTGGGGGTGGGGGTGACGGTGCTCATGAGGCGAGCCCTTCGGCGAGCGGGCCCAGCGCCAGGGCCGGGAAGTAGGTCAGTCCGGTGATGATGACGATCGTGGCGACCAACAGACCGGCGTAGAGCGGCTTGTCGGTGCGCAGGGTGCCCACCGTCTCCGGCACCGGCCGCTGCTCGCCCAGCGAGCCCGCCAGTGCGAGGACGAACACCATCGGGAGGAAGCGGCCCAGCAGCATGGCGAGGCCGATGGTGGTGTTGAACCACGGGGTGTCGGCGCTCAGCCCCGCGAAGGCGGACCCGTTGTTGTTGGCGCCCGAGGTGTAGGCGTAGAGGATCTCGGAGAAGCCGTGCGCCCCGGCATTGGCCATCGACGCGCGCGGCCCGCTCAGGGCCATCGACACCGCGGTGAATCCGAGGACCAGCACGGGGGTGATGAGGATGTAGCAGGCGGCGAGCTTGATCTCGCGGGTGCCGATCTTCTTGCCGAGGTACTCGGGGGTGCGGCCGACCATCAGACCGGCGATGAACACCGCGATGATCGCCATGACCAGCATGCCGTAGAGGCCGGACCCGACACCGCCGGGCGCGATCTCGCCGAGCTGCATGCCCAGCAGCTGGATGCCGCCGCCGAGCCCGGTGTAGGAGGAGTGGAAGGAGTTGACCGCACCGGTCGAGGTCAAGGTGGTGGCGACCGAGAAGATCGCCGAACCGCCGATGCCGAAGCGGGTCTCCTTGCCCTCCATCGCACCGCCCGCGGCCTGCAACGCCGGTCCGTGGTGCGCGAACTCGGTCCACATCATCAGCGCGGAGAAGCCGAGCCAGATCACGGCCATCGTCGCCAGGATCGCGTAGCCCTGGCGCAGACTGCCGACCATCCGCCCGAAGGTCCGCGTCATCGCGAAGGGGATGAGGAGGATCAGGAAGATCTCGAAGAGGTTGGAGAAGGGGGTCGGGTTCTCGAAGGGGTGGGCGGAGTTGGCGTTGAAGTAGCCGCCGCCGTTCGTCCCGAGCTCCTTGATGACCTCCTGCGAGGCCACCGCGCCGCCGTTCCACTGCTGCGTGCCGCCCATGAACTGGCCGACCTGGTGGATGCCGGAGAAGTTCTGGATGACCCCGCACGCGACGAGGACGAGCGCACCGATCACCGAGAGCGGCACCAGGATGCGGACGGTGCCGCGGACCAGGTCCGCCCAGAAGTTGCCGAGCTCACCGGAGCGGGAGCGCGCGAAGCCCCGTACGAGGGCCACCGCGACGGCCATGCCGACCGCCGCCGAGACGAAGTTCTGTACCGCGAGCCCACCGGTCTGCACGACGTGGCCCATGGCCTGCTCGCCGGAGTACGACTGCCAGTTCGTGTTCGCCACGAAGGAGACCGCCGTGTTGAAGGCCTGGTCCGGCTTGATCGAGGCGAAGCCGAGCGAGCCGGGCAGCACGCCCTGCAACCGCTGCAGACCGTAGAGGAACAGCACGCTCACGCCGGAGAAGGCGAGGACGGCGCGCAGGTAGGCCGGCCAGCGCATCTGCGCGGACGGGTTCGCACCGATGGCCCGGTAGATCCACTTCTCCGGCCCGTAGTGCTTCTCGGAGGAGTAGACGCGGGCCATGTGGTCGCCCAGCGGGCGGTAGGCGAGGGCCAGCGCGGCGACGAGCGCGAGGAGCTGGAGCACCCCGGAAAGGACGGGACTCATCGGGGCTAGAACCTCTCCGGGAACACGAGGGCTATGACCAGATAGCCCAGCAGCGCGACGGCGACCAGCAGGCCGACGATGTTTTCGACGGTCACAGCTTGGCCACCCCCTTGGCGACGAAGGCCACCAGCGCGAAGAGCGCGACCGTGGTGACGACGAAGGCCAGATCGGCCATCGTGAGCTCCTGAGGGTTCCGGGGACGACTTTCGGACACCTCCGAGTGGAACCCCTGGAACACCCTCCCGCGCACGTCCTTGACGGGCCCCATACGCCCCCGTAGGCGGCTTTTACGCCTCCCTAACGCCTGGGCGCGACGCCCCGCCCGGCCCGGGGCCCGACGCCCGCCGCGGACCCGCCCGCGGCACCCGCACCACCACCAGGCTCGTGTCGTCGTCGGTGTCCCCGGTGACCTGCGAGAGCAGCTCGTCCGCCATCGTCTCCACTGGTCCGGCCCCCACCCGCTCGGCCGCCCGCCGCAGCGCGGCCAGGCTCCGCTCCATGGCGACGTGCCGCCGCTCCACGAACCCGTCCGTGTACAGCAGCAGGGTGTCCCCGGGCCGCAGGACCAGCTCCGCCTCCTCGTAGCCCGCCCCCGCCACGGCCCCGAGCAGGATGTTGTGCGGTGCCTCCAGGATGGCCGCGCGCCCGTCGCGCAGCAGCAGCAGGGGCGGGTGGCCCGCACCGGCCCAGCGCAGCGCGCCCGTCCGCGGGTCGTACACCGCGCACACCGCCGTGGCCGTGGGCCCGCCCCGGGTGCCGAGGGTGACCTCGTTGAGCCAGGCCATCAGGGCGCCCGGATCCGCGCCGGTCACCGCGAGCCCGCGCAGCGCGTTGCGCAGCACGACCATGCTGGTCGCCGCGTCGATGCCGTGCCCCGCGATGTCCCCCACCGCGAGCATCGCCCGGCCGTCCGGCAGGGCCAGCACGTCGTACCAGTCCCCGCCCACCAGGTAGTCCTGGGCGGCGGGCCGGTAGCGCGCCGCGATGTCCAGGCCCCCGGCCGGTTCCGTGACCGAGGGCGCCTCCGGGACGATCGCCCGCTGGAGCCTGAGGACGAACAGGGCCCGCGCCGTCGCGTCCTCGTGGGCCGCCGACAGCGCCAGCTCGTTGTGGTGCTGCGCGGAAACGTCCTGGTAGACCCCGGTGAGCCCGACCGGCACCGCCCCCGACAGCAGCGGCTCGACGGCGATCCGCACGTGCCGCACGCCCCCGTCCGCCCGGATCGCCCGCACCAGCGCCCGGTCCCCGCGGCGGCCCTCCATCAGGGCGGCCAGCAGCTCCTCCAGCAGGGGGACGTCCTCGGGGTGCAGTCGGGCGCCGAGCCGGGCCAGCGGCACCGGCGGCGCGTCCGGGTCCATCCCGAAGACCGTGTACGTCTCCAGGCTCCAGTTCGTGGCACCCGTCAGCAGGTCCTCCGCGAAGTACCCGACCCGCTCCAGCCGCCCCAGGACCCGGGCCAGGGCCTCGCTGCGCAGGGCCGCCGCCTCCCACAGCACCGCGGCCCGCCCGCGCCCCAGCGGCAGCACCCGGACGTCGTCCAGCCCGCCCACCCGCCCCAGCCGCAGCGGCTCCGCCCCGGCGGCGGCGGGCCCCAGGACGCTCCACGCGTACGGGAACACCTCGGCGCCGGACCGCCCCACCGGGCTGCGCACCGCGCCCAGCGCCCGGCGCGCGGCCGGGTTGACGTACTCCAGCCTGCCGTCCGCCCCCAGCAGCGCCGCCGGGCCCGTGGCCAGCTCCAGCAGCACCGCCTCCCCGGCCCGGGCCCCGGGCGGATCCGGGTCGCCCAGCAGCGCCCCGCAGGGCTCGCACAGCAGCTCGGCGGTGCGCCGCACCCGGTCGTCGGGGCCCTCGGCGGTGTCCCAGACGCACAGCGCCACCCCGACGATGTGCCCGTGCCGGCGCAGCGGCAGCACCGCGCGCGTCCCGGTCCCGCCCGGCAGCCAGTCGTCCACGCCCCACCAGGCGGTCCCCTCCCACAGCACCCGGTGCAGCGGGGTGTCCGGCGGCACCCACTGCCAGTGCCGCGCCTCCTGCGGCCCCGCTCCGGCCTGCCCGGCCAGCGCGAGGCAGTCGGTGCCGGTGCGGCGCCAGAGGTAGAGCGTGCGCACCCCGATCCGGCGCAGCCCCCCGTCCAGCAGGGTGACGGCCGCCTCCCCCGCGGTGTCGGTCGCCAGGACGGCCGCCGTGGCCCGGCGGATCCGCCGGGCTTCGGCCGGGGCCTCGGCGACCAGGGACTTCGCGGCGGCGTTCAGGATGTCGGCGGCCAGGTCACCGGCGCTGAGCCCGGTGCTGACGGCCAGCTCCAGCAGGTGGTCCGCCGCCTCGGCCGGGGTCACCCGGAGCTGGTCGACGAGCACCCCGGTGGCCAGGTCGAGCAGCCGTCGGCGCGCCCGGTCGTCGTACAGCTCGGCGACCTCGGCGGTCAGCGCGGAGACGGCCGCGGCCAGGGCGTCGTCGGCGGCGCCGCGCAGACCCCGGACCGCCTGCGTCCCGGGGTCCCGGCTGATGTCCCCACCGGTGTCCCGGTCGATGTCCCGGCTCATGTCCCGGCTCCAGGTCCTCAAGGATCTCCAGTGTGCTCCCTGAGCGGCCCCGGGGTGTGCCTCCGGTCACTCGAACGGGTAAGTCCTGGGGCCACCGGGTATACCGGAGGGGTCAGCTCGCACGACGGCCGTGCCGCGATCAGGCAGTGCGACCACCCGTCGGAGGAGCACCACATGCTGCGAACAGATGACCGCCACCAGCTCATGGAGGGCATACCGGAGGAACCGCTCAAGGTGAGCACCGCCGACGCCAGAACCCTTTCGACGACCCTGTTCGAGCGGTTGCGGGCCCTGGAAGAGGGCACCGCCGAGTACTCGTACGTGCGCAACACGCTGGTCGAGCTGAACCTCAGCCTGGTCAAATACGCCGCCCGCCGGTTCCGCGGGCGCAGCGAACCGGTGGAGGACATCATCCAGGTCGGCACGGTCGGGCTGATCAAGGCCATCAACCGCTTCGACCCCGGGCGCGGGGCGGAATTCACCACCTTCGCCATGCCGACGATCACCGGCGAGATCAAGCGGTTCTTCCGTGACACCAGCTGGGCCGTGAAGGTCCCGCGCCGGCTCCAGGAGCTGCGGCTGGACACGGCCAAGGCGCAGGACGCGATGGAGCAGGACCTCGGCCGCGCCCCCACCGAGGAGGAGCTGGCGCAGAAGCTGGACGTGACCCCGCAGGAGCTGGCCGAGGGCCGCAAGGCCGCCGTCGCCTATTCCGCGCGCTCACTGGACGCTCCGGTGCAGGGCGACACCGACGGTGACTCCTTCGACAGCCAGCCGGTGCTCGGCGAGGACGAGGACGCCTACGACCGGATCGAATGCCTGGAGTCCCTCAAGCCGCTGCTGTCGGTGCTGCCCGAGCGGGAGCGCACCCTGCTGTCGCTGCGCTTCGGCGACGAGCTGACGCAGTCCGAGATCGGCGACCGGCTCGGCCTGTCGCAGATGCACGTGTCCCGGCTGCTCACCCGCACCCTGGCCCGGCTCCGCGCCGGTCTGCTGGAGGACGCGCCCGAGCCCGACGGCCCGGCCCTTTCGGTCTAGCTCCCTAGCCCCCTGGGGCCCAGGGCGGCGGGAACGGTGCGGCCACCTCGGCCCACACGGTCTTGCCGCCCACCACCTCGTCGCGTTCCCAGCCCCACGCGCGGGAGAGCCTTTCGAGGACCACCAGTCCGTGGCCCCCGGGGACGGACGGATCGTCGGGCGAGCGGCGGCGGGGGTGCTCGGGGCTCCCGTCGCTGACTTCCATCCGCACACCGTCCCCGGTGTGCCGCAGCACCAGCGCGCCGGGGCCCCCCGCGTGCATGCAGGCGTTGGTGACCATCTCGGACACCAGCAGCAGGACGTCCTCCGCCAGCTCCGCGGCCTCCTGCGCCACCGGGTCGTCCCCGCGCCGCTCCGCGGCCCCCGGGTCGGCCGGGAGCCAGTCCCATGCGGTCAGGGCGCGCCGGGTGAAATCGCGGGAGCGGGTGACCACCCCTGACACCGGCCCGCCCAGCAGCAGCCGCCGTGTCTCCTCGGCCGGCGCGGCCGCGGGTCGCGCCGGCCCCGGTCGGGCGCGCTCGGGCTCAGGCACCGGTCCCGCCCCCGTCGCTCGCCAGGGCCGCGGCCAGGTCGTCGTGGACGCGGAACACCCCGTCCGCCCCGGTCGTCCGGAACATCCTGGCCACCGGCTGGCGCAGCCCGGCGAGCTCCAGGCGTGCGCCGGTCTCCCGCGCGGCCAGCCTGGCCCGCAGCAGCGCGTTGAGACCGGTGGAATCGCAGAAGCCCAACCCCGCGCAGTCGATGAGCAGCCGGGAACCGCCGTCCCCGGACAGTGCCGCCTCCAGGGCCGCCCGCAGGGGGCCCGCCGTGTCGTGGTCGAGTTCGCCGGAGAGCGTGAGGACGACCGCGCCCTCCACGTGGGTCGCCTCGACCGAGAACCGCTCCGCCATCACCCGGCCCACCTCCCGTCGCCCCCCGCCTACCCCGCTCCCCGGGGCTCAATCACGAGGCGATCACCCGCGGACCCCTTCGCCGAACCCCCACCAAGCTTCCACATTACGGAAACTTGATTCCAGCATGCGATAAGTTAAGATCCTTTTCCTTGCCACCCGGCACCCCGAGCAGGAGGACACATGACCGAGAGCCGCGTAGCCCTGATCACCGGTTCGTCTTCCGGAATCGGCGCCGCCATCGCCCGCCGACTGACCGCCGAGGGCATCCGCGTCGTGATCAACTCGGCCCGTAGCGAGGAGGCCGGCCGGGAACTCGCGGCCGAGCTGCCGGGGGCGCTCTACGTGCGGGGCGACGTGTCGGACCTCGCCGACGCCCGCCGCATCGTGGCGACCGCGGTCGAGGCCCACGGGCGCCTCGACATCCTCGTCAACAACGCCGGTCGGACCCGCTTCATCCCCCTCGACGACCTCGACGCCGCCGACGCGGACGCCTGGCGCGACATCTTCGAGGTGAACGTGCTCGGCACCTGGCAGATGGTCACCGCCGCCGCCCCCCACCTGCGGGAATCCGGGGCCGCCTCGATCGTGAACATCTCCTCGGTCTCCGCGACGCGGGCCCTGGGCAGCTCCGTCCCCTACGCCGTCAGCAAGGCCGCGGTCAACCACATGACCCGGCTGCTCGCCGCTCAGCTCGGACCCGCCGTCCGGGTGAACGCGGTGGCCCCCGGGCTGATCGAGACCCCCTGGTACGACGGTGCGGAGGAGGTCTGGGAGAGCTCGCGGGAGTGGATCACGGCCAACACCCCGCTGCGCCGGGTCGGCACCCCGGAGGACGTGGCGGAGGCCACCCTCTACCTGGTGAACGCCGCCTACACGACCGGCGACGTGCTGACCGTCGACGGCGGCCGCCACGTCGTCTGACCCCGCCCCGGGGCCGGGCGGCGCGGGAGCCGACCCCGGCCCGGCCGCGGGCCGGGCCGTCCGCCTCACCGCCCGCCCATCCACATCGTGGACAACTACGCTCGACCCATGAACGCAGAAGCCGCCCGCACCCGTGACGCCGTGAAAGAAGCTGACCGGAAGCACGTCTTCCACTCGTGGTCGGCCCAGGAGCTGATCGACCCGCTCGCCGTGGCCGGGGCGCAGGGTTCGTACTTCTGGGACTACGAGGGGAACCGCTTCCTCGACTTCTCCAGTTCGCTCGTCTACACCAACATCGGCTACCAGCACCCCAAGGTCGTCGCCGCGATCCAGGAGCAGGCCGCCCGGCTGTGCACCCTGGCCCCCGGCTTCGCCGTGGACGTCCGCTCCGAGGCCGCCCGCCTGATCGCCGAGCGCACCCCCGGCGACCTCGACAAGATCTTCTTCACCAACGGCGGCGCCGAGGCCGTCGAGAACGCCGTCCGGATGGCCCGGGTGCACACCGGGCGCGCCAAGGTGCTGAGCACCTACCGCTCGTACCACGGGGCGACCTCCACGGCGATCAACCTGACCGGTGACGCCCGCCGCTTCGGCAACGACACGGCGACCGCCGGGGTCGTGCACTTCTGGGGGCCCTACCCCTACCGCTCGCCCTTCCACTCCGAGACCCCGGAGCAGGAGGGCGCGCGGGCGCTGCGGCACCTGGAGGACACCATCGTCTTCGAGGGCCCGCAGTCGATCGCCGCGATCATCCTGGAGAGCGTCGGCGGCGCCCCGGGCGTGCTCGTACCGCCGCCCGGCTACCTCGCGGGCGTGCGCGAGCTGTGCGACCGCTACGGGATCGTCTTCATCCTGGACGAGGTCATGGTCGGCTTCGGCCGCACCGGCACGTGGTTCGCCGCCGACCACTGGGACGTCACCCCCGACCTGCTCTGCTTCGCCAAGGGCGTCAACAGCGGCTACGTACCGCTCGGCGGCGTCGCGATCTCCGGCGCGATCGCCGAGACCTTCGCCCGCCGCCCCTACCCCGGTGGGCTGACCTACTCCGGTCACGTCCTGGCCTGCGCCGCGGCGGTGGCGACCCTCACCACCATGGCGGAGGAGGGCATCGTCGAGCAGTCGGCCCGCACCGGGGCGGAGCTGCTGGATCCGGGGCTGCGGGAGCTGGCCGAGCGCCACCCCTCGGTCGGCGAGGTCCGGGGACTGGGCACCTTCTGGGCGCTGGAGCTCGTACGGGACCCGCAGACGCGCGAGCCGCTGGTTCCCTACGCCGCCTCGGGCGCGGCCGGCGCTCCCATGGGCGCCTTCGCGGAGGCCTGCAAGAAGGGCGGGCTGTGGCCGCTGGTCGCGGGCAACCGGCTGCACGTCGCCCCGCCCTGCAACATCTCCGCGGCGGACGTGGCCAAGGGGCTGGCCGTCCTCGACGAGGCCCTCGCGGTGGCGGACGCGCACATGGCGTGAGCCGTGCGCCCGGGCCCCGTCGGGGGCCCGGGCGGGCGGTCCTGTGCGGTCGCCCAGGCGGGGGCGCCGGTTCTCGGACGATCCGTGCGGGGGAGAACCGGTCGCCGACGTGCTGCAATCCCCATCAAGCACCTACGGACCGGGATGCACGTCAGTCCCGGGGCGGCCCCGTGCGGGCCGAACGGCGGGGAGCGGCGCGTCCAGGGCATCGGACGGGCGCTGGACGCCGGGCGTACGGGATCCAGAACACCGGACTCCGTGTTCCCGAGTACCCGAAGGAAGACAGCATGAGCAAGCACGTCCTGGGCCACAACCAGTACGGCAAGGCCGAGAACCGCATCGTCAAGGTCACCCGCAAGGGCAGCGACGGTTCCTGGCACGAGATCCGCGACCTCAACGTCTCGGTCGCGCTCCGCGGTGATTTCCGCGACGTCCACCTCACCGGCGACAACGCCCACTGCCTGCCGACCGACACCACCAAGAACACGGTGTACGCCTTCGGCAAGGAGCACGGCATCGACTCCCCGGAGGCCTTCGGCATCCGGCTCGCCAGGCACTTCGTCTCCTCGCAGGCCCCGATCCGCGAGGCGCAGATCCGCATCGAGGAGTTCGCCTGGGAGCGGATCCCCGTGCCGACCCGCAAGGAGCAGCACTCCTTCGTCCTCAAGGGCCAGGAAGTGCGCACCGCGCAGGTCACCTACAGCGAGACGACCGGTCTCCAGGTCATCTCGGGCCTGAAGGACCTGACGGTGATGAACTCGACCAACTCCGAGTTCCACGGCTACATCAAGGACAAGTACACGACCCTGCAGGAGGCGTACGACCGCATCCTGGCCACCAAGGTCACCGCGCGCTGGGCGCACTCGGCGCTGGCCGCCGACGACCCGGAGCACGACTGGGACCGGTCGTACAAGAAGGTCCGCACGCACATGCTGGACGCCTTCGCCGAGACGTACTCCTACTCGCTCCAGCAGACCCTGAACCAGATGGCCGAGCGGGTGCTCGACAACTGCCCGCGGGTCAACGAGGTCCGACTGAACCTCCCCAACAAGCACCACTTCCTCGTCGACCTGGAGCCCTTCGGCCTCAAGAACGACAACGAGGTCTACTTCGCCGCGGACCGCCCGTACGGTCTGATCGAGGGCACCATCCACCGCGAGGGCGTGCAGCCGGTGATCGCGACCAGCGACTGGATCGTCGCCTAGGGCGTCCGCGCGTCCCGCCCCAGCAGCAGGTTCCAGCGGCCGGACCGGCCGGTCAGCTCGGTGACGGTCTCCGGGCGCACGTCGAGCCGCCAGAAGGCGGCGAGCGGCAGCTCCAGCGCGTGCACGACGGCCGCGCGGACGACGGCCTGCTCGACCGGCACGTGGTGGCGGCCCCCGGCCAGCTCGGCCAGGGCCGCCCCCACCCGCGCCGTCAGCGCGGCCACCGACTCGCCCCCGGGCGGCGCGTGGTGCGGGTCCGTGAGCCACCCGTGGACCCCGGCGGGATCCTCGGCGGCCACCTCGTCCAGGGTCCGGCCCGCCCAGGCACCGGTGTCCAGGCCGTTCAGACCGGGATGCCCCGGGCAGGGCGCGCCGGACCCGAAGCGGCCCTGGCGGGCGGCGAGGTCCAGCGCGGGGGTGACGAGGAGCAGGCGCACGGGCGCGGCGGAGGACATGGAGCGAGGGTAGAGCGCACGCCCGGGGCGTGAGACGGCGGCCACACGCCGTGGTGTTCACGCCACCCGCGCGGTACGGTCTCGGACGACATGACGACGGTATGACGGAAGTACCGGTGAGAACCCGGCACGGTCGCGCCACTGTGAATCCTCCCGCGAGGGAGGGAAGTCAGACCCGCCACCTTCGTCGAGAGCACCACTGACCGGGACGCGTGTTCCCCCTGGAGGTCCTGCCATGGCCCACTCCGCCGTGCCCACGTCGGCTCCCGCCGCCGTTTCGCCCATCTCGCTCAAGGAACTGGCCCCCTGGGCCCTGTTCGTCGGCATCCTGATGCTCGTCATGCTCTACTTCGTCGGCGCCGAACAGGGCGCCACCGCCGTCTTCCAGGGCGACACCATCCACGAGTGGATGCACGACGGCCGCCACCTCCTCGGCTTCCCCTGCCACTGATCTCCACCACGGCAAGGGGAACCGAACCAATGAACTCCGTTTCCGTGCGCGCCCTGTTGATCCGGGGCATGCTCGCCGGTCTGGTGGCCGGTGTGGCGGCCTTCCTCGTCGCGTACCTCCTCGGTGAATCCAAGGTGGACGCGGCGATCGCCATCGAGGAGGCCGCCAACGCCGGTCACGACCACGCCGAGATGGCTCCGGTCAGCCGCGCCCTGCAGTCCACCGCGGGGCTCGGCACCGGCGTGCTCCTCTACTCGGTCGCGCTCGGCGGCATCGCCGCGCTCGTCTTCTGCTTCGCGCTGGGCCGCATCGGCCGCTTCACGCCGCGCGTCACCTCGCTGCTCGTCGCGGGGGGCCTGTTCGTCACGGTCACCCTGGTGCCGTTCCTGAAGTACCCGGCCAATCCGCCCGCGGTCGGCGACCCCGACACCGTCGTGAAGCGGACCACCCTCTACGTACTGATGATCGCGCTCAGCGTGCTGCTCGCGGCGGCGGCCACCGTCCTGGGACGGCGGCTGGCTCCCTCGCGGGGGAACTGGAACGCCAGCGTCATCGCCGTCGCCGCCTTCGTCGTGGCGGTCGGTGTCGCCTACGCGTTCCTGCCGTCGGTCTACGAGGTTCCCGCCGATTTCCCGGCGGGGCTCATCTGGCAGTTCCGGCTGGCCTCGCTCGCCATCCAGGCGACGCTGTGGGCGGTTTTCGGCCTCGGCTTCGGCACTCTTGCCGAACGCCTGCTTGTTCCTTCCGCCACGCACAAGGAAGCTGTTCAGCCTACGAGCTGATCAGCAGATCGCCTCGGTCACCACGACGGAGGGCCCGGCATGCGAACGGCGACACGGCGTTGGCAGACCGGGCCCGGGCGGACCCGGCCCGGGCCGATCGAGCCCGGGCGGACCGGGCCCCGGCAGGCCTGGCACCCGCAGGGCTGGAGCCGCCAGGGCTGGACGGGCGCGGCGCCCTTCTGGGTCAACCTGCTGCTGCTCGTCGTGGTCCAGTTCTCCGACGTGACCCTGCTGGCCCAGATCGGCATCATCACGGCGCTGGCCGCGCTCGGCGGTCTGGTCCGGCACCTCTGGTACGGCGACTACGGCCACCCGGCCGTCCACCTGGCCGCCGCGCTCTTCGGCGCGGCGGCCGTGGCATTCGTCCTCACCTGACCTCACCCGTTCGGCGGCACGCCGACCACCGGCTCGAAGCCGCCCTCCTACCCGCCGCGAGCTGCGAAGACGTCCTCCTGACGACCCGACACGCCTGGGACACCTCAGCGAGGGCCGGTCGTTCTCACGGTAGGGACAGTCCGACGGGGGTCCACTGCTCACAGGAATCCGGCCGCCCCCGCCCCGGCCGGACTCAGGAGGGACTGCCATGCACCGCCCGAAGTGGATTGCCGGCGGACTGACGGTGGCTCTGCTGTGCACCGGACTCGTGCTCTTGCGCCACAGCGACGGCGCGGACGGCGACCCCGGTGGCACCGATGCCACCGGCGCCTTCGCCAAGGCCCCCGCGGAGGGCTTCCCCTCCCGGGCACTGGGCCTGTCCGGACACCGTCGGCTCGTCGAACAGCTGGAGGACGGGCGCGAGGAGCACGCCGGGCACGGCGCGGGCCGCGGTCCGCACCGGGGTGCGGGCCGGTCGGCGGCCGCACCGCTGTCGGCGGCCCGCCCGCTGCGGCTGCGCATCCCCGACCTCGGGGTCGACCTCCCGCTGAACGCGGGTTCGGCCGGCAACGCGGTCGGCTGGGACGTGGACAGCCCGACTCCGGGCGCCGTCGGGACGGCCGTGGTCTCCGGCGAGAGCGCCACCCTGCGGCTGGCCACGCTGCGCAAGGGGCGCACGATCGAGATCCCGCGCGCGGACGGACGTACCGCCGTGTTCACGATCGACCACGTCGGCACCCCCCGGGCGACGGACACGGGCAAGCACGCCGAACTGCGCGTGGTCACCGGCGAGACCACGGTCCACGCCCACCTGACGGGGACCCGGCGCAGCAGGTAACCCGTAGGGGGTGTGTTCCGCACCCGATCGGGGGCTTCTGGGGTGCCGCAGGGGCACCCCCGGGCGTGTCGGGGCACATCCCGGGAATGAGCGGGACGCGGTGTGCGCGGACGGTGCGGACGGCACTGGCGAGGGCCCTGACGGTGGCCTGTGTCGTGCTGCTCTGCGCGTTCGGCGCCGGAGCCGGAGCCGCCGCGGCGGGTTCGGAGCCCGCTCCCCGGCCCGCGTCCTCGGCCGAGCCCGCCGAATCCGATCCGGGCGTCGATCCCGAGGTACGGGCCGCCCCGCGGCCCTGCGCGCGCGGCATCGCGCCGCGCCACGTGCCCTCGCCGGGCATCACGGTGCTCGCGGCGCCCGCGGCGCGCGCGTTCCCGTACGCGTGCGGGGAGAGCGCGGGCGGGCCCCGCACGGTGCGGAGTGTGGTCCTGCGCTGCTGAGCGGGCCGAGCAGCAGCACACCCCCCCACACTCCTGCACCCCTGTGAGGTTCCGCCATGCCCATCGACCCCTACGCGGCCCTGAACGCCATGCTCCGCGCGGAAGCCGCCCGTTTCACGGTGGCGCCCCCCACCCCGAGCCCCGCACCGCTCCCGGCCGACGCCAGGCCGGGCGCCGACGCCCCGGTGGACGCCACGCCGGGCGAGTGAGCGGCCGGGCGGGTGAAGGTCCGCTGTTTCACGTGAAACACCGGCGCGCCTGACGCACCGGCCCGGCGCATGAGGAACGCCGCTTCCCGGGCCCTCGGCAACGGAGAGTGGACGGTGAGGTTCGACCACCGGGCCCGGGGAGCGGGGGGCGGGGGGGGGGGGGGGCGCGGGGCCGCCGGCCACCCCCGGGGGCAAGGAAACCGGGGTGGGGGGGGAGACCCCAGCCGGGGGGGGGGGCCCC
>NZ_JBHWLC010000053.1:0-7732 GCF_042730635.1 Streptomyces sp. NPDC059917 | reverse complement strand
ACACCCGGGCGCGCCGCCCCCCCCGCCCCGCCCCATCCGCCCCCCCCACCCGCGGCCCCCCGCAACCGTCTTGGGCCGGGTGGGGTCCCACCCCGGGGCCGGGTACGCGGCGCCTCTGTCAGTCTGCGACAGGGGCGCCGCTTCCCACCTCGGGCGAAAGTCCACGGTTCGTCGGCCGGAAGACCCATCCGGGTCGGGCCGCCCGGGGATCGTTCAGGGCTCGCGCGTGTAGTAGCGGTAGAACGCGCCCACCGCCACGCCCGCGGCCGCCGCGAGGGCGATGCCGCTCGACAGCAGCACGCTCTGACCGCTGAGGCTGTACAGGTAGCCCAGCGCGATGCCCGTGAAGATGCCGTACGCCGCCGCGCGGGCCTCCCGCGGCAGCCGCGGGCCGACGCGCGCGAGCACGAACAGGCAGGCGGCGAAGAGCACGCCGCACAGGATCCCGTAGAAGACGTTGCCCGCGTCGACCGGTCCCGTCTGCCGTTTCATGAAGGCCGCGTAGACCCCGTAGATCAGTCCGAGGGCCAGCGGGCGGGCCAGGGCCGCCCTGCCGGATTGTTTGAGGTCCGCCGCGTACCGCGCGCGGGCGGTGGGTGCCGCATGTGCCATGACCGGGCTCCCTCTCTGGTCGGAGCGTGTCCCGCTTCCTCACCCTCAAGGGCACACCCGCCGTCCGCACCGGGCAAGTGGATCAAGCACGGCGACGGGCGGAGCCCGACCGGCTCCCGTGGCGCACGGGTGACCTTGCCCCGGCGGAGCCACCCGTACGCAGCAACCACGCTCGCCCCCCGCACCCGCCTGGCATTGGCTGGTGGGGTGCGCAGCTTCCTCTCGGCCGTCCTCGTCGTGCTCGTGGCACTCCTGGTGCCCCTGAGCGCCGTCGCGTACTGGGCCGACCGCGAACTGGGCGACGCCGACCGCTACACCGCCGCGATGTCCCCGCTGGCCGGGAACCACGACGTGCAGCGGGTGGTCGTCACCCAGGCCTCCCGCGCGCTCGCCGGTCAGATCGACGCGGGCCCCTTCCAGGGCGGGGTCGAGAGCCTCCTCGGCGAAGCCCTGCGCTCCTTCACCGGCACCCCCGCCTACCGGACCGCCTGGGACGCGGCCAACCGCGCCGCCCACGCCGCGTTCCTCCAGGCGCTGACCACCGGCGAGGGCGACGCGCTGACCATCGACCTCGCGCCCATCGTCGAGCAGGTGAAGGGGGAACTCGTCGGCGACGGCGTGCCCCTGGCCGACCGGATCCCGGTCTCCCACCTGACGGTCAAGGTCATGGAGTACGACAACCTCGGCGCCCTCCGGAGGAGTTTCCACATGCTCCAGATCGCGGGCATCTGGCTCCCGGTCCTCACCCTGGTCCTCGCCGTCGCCGCCGTGGCCGTCGCCGCCCGCCGCCGCCGCGCCCTGATCGCCGTCGGCGCGGGTCTGGCGATCGGGGCCGGGCTGCTGTGGCTGGCCGTGCGGATCTGCCGCGGACTCACCCTGGACGACCTGCCGCCCGACGTCGACCGGCCCGCGGCCGCCGCGGTCTACGACGCGCTCACGGCCTTTCTGCGCACGACCACCTGGGCCGTCCTCGCCCTCGGACTCGCCGTCGCCCTGGCCGCCTGGCTGACCGGTCGACTGCGCCGGACCCCATAAGCTCGGAACGTACACAACGTCCCAGGAAAGCCCCAGAAGAACCGATTCGCGAGGGGCGGTACGGAAGCGGCATGAGCAGCGAACAGATACCGTCCGGACGGACCCGGTCCCATCCGCTCGCCCCGCCCGACTGGCTGCTCAAGGGACTGCGCCCGAGCACCGCTCCGGTGCCCTGGGCCGCCGCGGCGCGCGCCGGAGTCGCGCTCGCCGTGCCGCTCGCGGTCGGCTTCTCCCTCGGCGAGCCGGAGTACGGCGCCCTCGTCTCGATGGGCGCCCTGTCCGGCGTGATCGGGGACACGGCCGACGCCTACCGGATGCGGGTGCTCAACATCGCCGTCCCGCAGCTCTTCGGCGGGATCGGCGTGGCCCTTGGGACCCTGGTCTTCGGCCACGGCTGGCTCGCCGTCGGGGTGCTCACGCTCATCGCGCTGGTCTCCGGGATGATCTCCTCGATCGGTACGGTCGCCTCCGTCTCCGGTCTGTTGTTGCTGCTCAACGCGGTGGTCGGGGCCGGGCTGCCGATGCCCGAACCCTGGTGGACGGCGCCGCTGCTGCTCAGCGCGGGCGGGCTGTTCGTCCTCGCGCTCACCCTGCTCGGCTGGCCGCTGCGCGGGCGCCGCCCGGAGCGCGCCGCCGTCGCGGCCACCTACCGCTCGCTGGCCGAACTCCTGGAGGACGCGGGTGGTCCCGGCTACGAGGAACGCCGCCAGAAGGTCACCCAGGCCCTCAACCAGTCCTACGACCTGGTGTTGGGGCGGCGGGCCCGGGTGCACGGCCGCAGCAGCTCGCTGGTGCGGATGCTGGCCCAGCTCAATGTGATCATCCCGCTGGTCGAGGCCGCCCCCGCGGCGCACCTGCGCGGCCGGCCGCTGCCCCCGGAGGTCCCCGCGGCGGTGCGGCAGTTGGCCGCCGCCGTCGAGGAGGGCCGCACGGGGGCCTTCGTACTGGAACTGCCCGCCCCGCACGGCCAGTCCGAGCGGGCCATCGACGCGGCCCTGCGGCACGCCGCCGCGATCGTGCACGTGGCCGAGCCGGACATGCACAACGTGGACGACCGGCTCGGGCGGCCCGCGGCGCTGGGCGTGCGGGCCCGGCGCGCGGTGCGCGACATGGCGCTCTCCGGGGCGTCCTGGCGGTACGGGCTGCGGCTCGCGCTGTGCATCGGGCTGGCCCAGGCGCTCGTGTCGGTGGTGGAGATCGAGCGCTCGTACTGGGTGGCCCTGACCGTCACCTTCGTCCTCAAGCCCGACTTCGGCTCGGTCTTCTCCCGGGCCGTGCTGCGCGCGCTGGGCACGGCGGGCGGGCTGGTCGTGGCCGCCGCCGTGCTCTCCGAGGTGCCGCGCGGCTGGTGGGACGTCCCGGTGATGGTGGCCCTCGGCGCGCTGATCCCGGTCTTCTCGGCCAAGGGGTACGCCTTCCAGACCGCCGCGATCACCCCGGTGATCCTGCTGCTGTCGGACCTGCTCAACCACCAGGGCTTCGACCTGATCCGGCCCCGGCTGCTGGACAGCCTGATCGGCTGCGCCATCACCCTCGTCGCGGGCTACCTGCTGTGGCCGGAGAGCTGGGGAACCCGGATCGGGGACCGGCTCGCCGCCACGGTGGACGACGCCGCGCGCTACGTCGAGCGGGCCTTCGGGCCGTACGAGGACACCGAGGCGGGTCTGCGGGCGGCCCGGACCGCCCGGTTGCAGGCGCGCCGCCGGATCTACCGCGACCTGTCGGGGGTGCGCAGCGAGTTCCAGCGGGCGCTGACCGAGCCGCCGCCCGTCGGGGCCCGGGCCGCCGCCTGGTGGCCGCTGGTCGTCGCCGTGGAACGGATCGTGGACGCCACCACCGCCGCCCGGGTCCGGGTCAACCACGGCGCCGAGCACCCCGCGGCCGAGGAGGTCGCCGCCGTCACCGCCGGGCTGCGCGCCCTGGCCGGGGCCGTCCGCGCTCCCGGCGCCCCGCCCCGGGAGCGCGCGGTCGCGTCCGACGCCGTCGCGGAGGACTCCGTCCTCTCCCCCGTGCAGCAGGAACTGGCGGCGGCCCGCGCCATCGCCGACCCGGCGGCGCAGCTCCCGCCCCAGGGGCGGCCGTAACCCGGATGGGTCCGCGCCCGGGCCCCGTCGGGCGGGGCGGGGGAGCATCGGAGCATGCGCGCACGCGTCCTGCCGGTCCTCGTCGCCCTGCTGGCGGCCACGGCGGGCTGCGCCGACACCGAGGGCCTGCGCAGCGGGGGCGACCTGGGCGTCGTCCACGCGCCGCAGACCCTGTGGAAGGACCACCGCCCCGCCCCGCCCGGTGCCGGGCAGGCCCCCGGGCGGGCCGCGGTCGTGCCCGGGCTGGCCCCGGTCCCGGGCGGTGACATGCGGGGCGTGGACGTGCTGGACGTCGTACGGGCCGACATCACCTCCGACACCCGGCAGGACGGCGGCGCCGGGCGCCTGGTCGACCCGCGGGCCGCGCAGCGGCTCGCGCTCTGCACCGACGATCCGGGCGGCGGGCCGGACTGCCCGCTGCGGCCGGGCGTCCTGCACGACCTGACGGGCAACGGCAAGGACGAGCTGATCATCGCCCTGGACATCGACGACCGGGTCAGCGAACTGCGCGTCTACACCGTCCGGGACGACGGCAGGATCGCCCGGATCCTGGCCCGCCGCGGGGTCCTGGAAGGGGTGGAGGTCGCCGCCGAGCACCTGGCGGTGCGCGAGCCCACCTCGAATCCGAAGTACATCTCGGTCTCCGACTACGTGTGGGACCCGGAGGCCGGGCTGATGAACCTGTCCCAGCTGACCCTCGACGACTGCCCGACCTCCGCGAACCCGGCCGTCCCCTGCCCGGCGAGCGGCCCGTGACCGGCCTCCTGTGGCGGCCCCTGCGCCGGCTGACGGGCAGCCTGCGCTGGAAGATCGCGCTGACCACCACCGCCGTGTGCTGTGCGGTGGCCGCCGTCCTCGGGGTCCTGGTGCACAACGTCGTGGCCCGGCAGATCAGCGGCGAGGTCCGCAAGGACGTGGACCGCGACCTGGAGAACGCCCTCGCCGCCTACCAGTACGGCACGACGATCGGCGCGGCCAACTCCGCACTGGACCCGCCCGCCCTCCCCGCCGCGCTGCGCGCCCTGGTCGCGCGCGGCGAGACCGGCAGCATGGTCGGCAGCCTCGACGGCAAGCCCGTCATGTGGGCCGCCGGGCCCGCCGACCACAGCGCGCTCGCGGTCTGGCAGCCGTACGGGGACACCCGCGACCGGCTGCGGGACATCGACACCGCGATCCTCGCCTCCAGCGCGCTCGCCGCCGGGCTCGTGGCACTGGCCGGCCTGTTCCTCGCCAACCGGATCAGCAAGCGGCTCGCCACCACGGCCGCCGTCGCCCGTCGGATCAGCGCCGGGGACCTGGACGCCCGGGTGGGCCTGGCGAAGGGACCGGGCCGGGACGAGGGCGGGGAACAGGACGAAGTCCGGGACGTGGCCGTCGCGCTGGACTCGATGGCCGCCTCGCTCCAGGAGCGGTTGGAGGCGGAGAAGCGGTTCACCGCCGACGTCGCGCACGAGTTGCGCACACCGCTGACCGGTTCGCTCGCGGCGGCCGCCCTGCTGCCCGAGGGACGCCCCAAGGAAATGATCAACGACCGGCTCCAGGCGCTGCATCTGCTGACCGAGGACCTGCTGGAGATCTCCCGACTGGACTCGGGCGTCGAACGGGCCGAGCTGGCCCACGTCGAACTCGGCCGGGCCGTCGAGCGGATCGTCGCCGGGAGCCGGTCGGCGGCCTCGGTCGTCGTGGTGCGCGACGCGGTCGTGCTCACCGATCGGCGGCGGCTGGACCGGATCATGGCCAACTTGTTGGCCAACGCCGAGAAGCACGGCCGGCCTCCGGTGCAGATCACCGTGGAGGGTCCGGTGGTGGCCGTGCGCGACCACGGGCCGGGGTATCCGGCCGACCTGATCGAGCACGGCCCGCAGCGTTTTCGCACCGGCGACCCGGGGCGCGGGCGCGGTCACGGCCTGGGCCTGACCATCGTGCTGGGGCAGGCCGCCGTGCTGGAGATCGCGCTGGACTTCGCCAACGCGGCGGACGGGGGCGCGGTGACGACGCTGCGGCTGCCCATCGGGAAGCTGACGCCGGGGAGTTGACCCGCGGGCCGGTGGCCGGTGGGCCGACCCTGTGACCGCGTGGTGAACAGAGGGTGAACCAGGTTCCCGCCAAGGGGAGTTCGCCCTGGTCGCAGGCGTGCGGAGGCGGCGAACGACGCGAAGGGTGCCCCTGCCGAGGTTCCAGCCAAGGGGCCGATAACCTTACGTGTCCACTCTGGGCAGGGATCTTCCCCACAGCACGGACAAATGACGCACGCACTCATGTGAAAGGCCTCGCCCATGGGTATTCGGAGCTTGTTCCGCAAGGTGTTCGGTCGTTCCCCGGAGCCGGTCCCGGAGGCCTCGGCGGACACCACCGCCGTCGCCCCGCAGGCCGCCGTGCCCTCCCAGGGGGCCGAACGCACCCCCTTGGACGCGGCGGCGGAACTGGTGGCGGCGTCCTTCGACAGCCCTACGGTCCCCCCGCAGTCCACCCCGCGCGACGGCGGCGGCGCGGTGATGACCGCCCCGTCCCCGACCCCCACCGCCACCCCGGACCCCACGGTCCCCGAAGCCCGCCGGCCCTCCCCCGCTGCCGCTGCCGCTGCCGCGGTGGAACCGGAGCCGGAGCCGGCCGTCGCGGCCGAGCCCGAGCCCGCAGTCGAGCCCGAGCCGGTCGCGGCCAAGGCCGAGGCGGAGCCCGTAGCCGAGCCCGAGCCCCGGCCCGCAGCCGAGCCCGAGCCCGTCGTCGAAGCCGAGCCGGTCGCGGCCGAGGCCGTGGTCGAGGCGGAGCCCGTGCTCGAAGCCGAGCCCGTCCTGGCCGAGGTCGAGGCCGAGCCGGTCACGGCCGAGGCCGCACCGGAGCCGGAGCCCGTGGTCGAGGCCGCACCGGAGCCGGAGCCCGTGGTCGAGGCCGCACCGGAGCCGGAGCCCGTGGTCGAGGCCGAGCCCGAGCCCGTCGTCGAGCCCGTCGTCGAAGCCGAGCCCATCGCGGCCGAGGCCAAGGCCGAACCGGCAGTCGTGGCCGAGCCCGTGGTCGAGGCCGAGCCCGAGCCCGTGGTCGAAGCCGAGCCCGTCCTGGCCGAGGTCGAAGCCGAGCCGGTCGCGGCCGAGGCCGCACCGGAGCCGGAGCCCGTCGTCGAGGCCGAGCCCGAGCCCGTCGTCGAGCCCGAGCCCATCGCGGCCGAGGCCGAACCGGCAGTCGTGGCCGAGCCCGTGGTCGAGCCCGTCGTCGAAGCCGAGCCCGTCGCAGCCGCGGCCGAGCCGGAGCCCGAGCCCGAGGTCGTCGTGCCCGCGCCCGAGGTCGTCGCGGCCGGGGGCGGGGTGCTGGTCGGGGCCGCTGCCGTGCGGCGTCGGGCTCCCGCGCTCGGGGGCGCGTACAAGGCGGCCGCCCAGGTGCTCCGCACCAAGGGGCAGACCGACGCCCGCGCCACCGTCTACCTGGTGCTGGACCGCTCCGGTTCGATGCGCCCGTTCTACAAGGACGGCAGCGCCCAGCACCTGGCCGACCACGTCCTCGCGCTCGCCGCACACCTCGACCCGAACGCCACCGTGCGCACGGTCTTCTTCTCCACCGACATCGACGGCGCCGCCGACCTCACCCTCGACGAGCACGACGGCTGGGTCGAGGCCCAGCACGCCGCGCTCGGGCGGATGGGGCGGACCAGCTACCACCGGGCCGTCGAGGAGGTCGTCGAGCACTACCAGAAGAACGGCGGCGAGGGCCGCGCCCTGGTCGTCTTCCAGACGGACGGCGCCCCCGACAACCGCGTCCCGGCCCGCCAGGCGCTCGCCGAGGCCGCCGCGCACGACATCCACTGGCAGTTCGTGGCCTTCGGTGACCACGACGCCAAGGCCTTCGACTTCCTGCGCAAGCTGGACGCCGAGAACGCCGGCTTCTTCCACGCCGGGCCCGCTCCGCAGGAGCTGACCTCGGCCGCCCTGCTCAAGGGCCTCCTGAACCACCTCTGAGCACGCAGGCCCGTACGCAGGTACGCGAACGCCCCCGCCGGATCGGATCCGGCG
>NZ_JBHWLC010000052.1:0-61463 GCF_042730635.1 Streptomyces sp. NPDC059917 | reverse complement strand
GAGTTGGTGGGGCGTGCGCGTGAGGTGGGTCTGGCGGCGCTCTCGCACCAGGACCTGCCGTTCGAGCGGCTGGTGGAGGCCCTGAACCCGGGGCGCGCTCCGCACCGGCACCCGCTCTTCCAGACCGTCCTCACCTTCAACAGCGTCACCGGGAGCGCCGACGGCGGAGGCGAGAGCGACGTCGCGTCCGAGGGCGCGGCCAAGTTCGACCTGTCGTTCACGGTGACCGAGCACCACGACGCCGAGGGCGCCGCGGCCGGGCTGACGGTCGCCATCGAGTACGCCACCGATCTCTTCGACCCGTCCACCATCGCCCGGCTGGCGGAGCAGTTCCAGCGCATCCTGCGCAGCGCCGCCGAACACCCCGACACCCGCCTCCACGACATCGACCTGCTGGCCGAACACGAGCGCCGGGCCCTCTTCACCGACTGGAACGGCCCCTCGCGGGACCTGCCCGGCCGCACCCTGCCGGAGCTCTTCGCCGCGCAGGTCGCCCGGACCCCCGACGCCACCGCCGTCGTCTGCGAGAGCGGCACCCTCAGCTACGCCCAGCTCGACACCGCCGCCAACCGCCTGGCCCGCCTCCTGGTGGCCCGGGGGGCGGGCCCGGAGCGCCTGGTCGCACTGGCCGTGCCGCGCTCGGTGGAGACCCTGGTCTCCGTACTGGCGGTGCTCAAGTCCGGGGCGGCGTACCTGCCGATCGACCTCACCCACCCCGGCGAGCGGATCGCCTACACCCTGGCCGACGCCCGACCGCTGTGCGTCCTCACCACCGTCGGGGCGGCCGGACGACTGCCCGACACCGAGCACCCGCTCCTGCTGCTCGACGCGCCGGACACGGCCGCCGCGCTGGCCGCCCTGCCCGCGCACGACCTCACCGACGACGACCGGTCCGCTCCGCTGTCGCTGCGCAACCCGGCCTACGTGATCTACACCTCGGGCTCCACCGGACGCCCCAAGGGCGTCGTCGTCGAGCACCACTCCCTGGACGCCTACCTCGCCTGGGCCCGCGAGGCGTACGCCGGTGTGGCCGGCCGGGCCCTGGTCCACTCGCCGGTCTCCTTCGACCTCACCGTGACCGGCCTGTTCGCCCCGCTGACCAGTGGGGGCGCCGTCCAGCTCATCGAGCTGGACGAGAGCGCGGCCACGGCGGGGGAGTGGGAGCGCCCGACCTTCGTCAAGGCCACGCCGAGCCACCTGGCCCTGCTGACCGCGCTGCCCGAGCGCTTCTCGCCCAGCGAGCAGCTCGTGCTCGGCGGGGAATCGCTGATGGGCGAGGTGCTGGACGAGTGGCGGCGCCACCACCCCGGCGCCACCGTGATCAACGAGTACGGCCCGACCGAGACCACGGTCGGCTGCACCGAGTTCCGCATCGAGCCCGGTGACACCGCGCCCTCCGGCGTGATCACCATCGGGCGCCCGATCTGGAACACCCGGATGTACGTGCTGGACGAGTCCTTCCGGGCGCTGCCGATCGGGGTCGGCGGCGAGCTGTTCATCGCCGGCGACCTGGTGACCCGGGGCTATCTGGGGCGTCCGGGGCTGACGGCGGAGCGGTTCCTGCCGGACCCCTTCGGCGAGCCGGGTGCGCGGATGTACCGCACCGGTGACCTGGGGCGTTGGCAGTACGACGAGCGGGGCGAGGGCCGCCTGGAGTTCCTGGGCCGGACCGACGACCAGATCAAGCTGCGCGGTTTCCGCATCGAACCGGCGGAGATCGAGGCCCACTTCACGGGCCGCGGTGACATCGCGCAGGCCGCGGTGCTGCTGCGCGAGGACAACCCGGGCGATCAGCGCCTGGTCGCCTACCTGGTCCCGGCCACCGACGCCGCCACCGACTCGCCTGTGGTGGTGGACGCGGCGGAGCTGCGCGCGTACGCCGCCGCGCACCTGCCCGCGTACCTGGTGCCCTCCGCCGTGGTCCTGCTGGACACCCTCCCCCTCACCCCCAACGGCAAGCTCGACCGCCGCGCCCTGCCCGCCCCCACCATGACCACCGCCCCCACCAGGGCCCCGCGCACCCCGCGCGAAGAGGTCCTCTGCGGCCTCTTCGCCACCACCCTCGCCGTCGACCACGTCGGCATCGACGACAACTTCTTCGACCTCGGCGGCCACTCCCTGCTCGCCGCCCGACTCACCGCCCGGGTCCGTGAGGAACTCGGCGTCGAGATCGGCCTGCGGGCCCTCTTCGAGACCCCCACCGTGGCCCTGCTGGCCGAGCGGATCGACGCCGACGGCGGCGGCGGATCCTCCGACGGCCTGGGGCAGTTGCTGCCGCTGCGCACCGGCGGCACCCGCGCCCCGCTCTTCGCCGTGCACCCCGGTGGCGGCCTCGGCTGGTGCTACTCGGGCCTGGCCCGCCACCTGGACCGCGACCGGCCGCTCTTCGCCCTCCAGGCCCGCGGTCTCGACGGGACCGGCGAACTGCCCGGCTCTGTCCCCGAGATGGCGGCCGACTACCTGCGCCTGATCCGCGAGGTCCAGCCGGTGGGCCCGTACCACCTGCTCGGCTGGTCCTTCGGCGGCACCGTCGCGCACGAGATGGCGCGCCTGCTCCAGGAGGCGGGCGAGGAGGTCGCCCTGCTGGCGATGCTCGACTCGCACCCGACGGGCCGCTTCCGGCACGCCGGTCGGCCCGGTGCCAAGGAGATCCTCTCCCTCGCACTGGACGGACTCGACCTCGACGAGCTGGACGCCCTCGCCGACACCGCCCCGGCGGACGGTGAGGAGGCACTGGGCGACGGTCTGCCCGGCGCCACGGCCGTGCTGGAGCTGCTGCGGGAGCGCGGCAGCGTGCTGGGCGGCCTGGACCCGGCGGCGCTGGGTCGGCTGGTGCGGGTGACCGCCAACAACATCGCGCTGGCCCAGGGCGAGCGGCCGGGCCGCTACCGGGGGCCCGTGCTCTTCTTCGAAGCCCTGCCGGGCCGGGGCGCCGACGGCACCCCGCTGGCCGAGCTGTGGGCCGCGCACGTGGACGGCCCGGTGGAGAACCACCCGCTGGACATCCCGCACAGCCGCTTCACCACCCCCGAGGCCCTCGCCGAGATCGGCCCGGTGCTCGCCGCCCACCTGCGCTGACCGGCCCGTCCGGGAGGTGACGCGTCCGGCGCCCGGTGTCCGACATCCCGACACCCCGGCGCCGGGCGCGCCACCCCGGCGCAGCCCGCCCCGCTCCGTCCTGCGGGCCCTGCCCCGCCCCGCGCAGCCCCGCGCCGATTTGCCCTGCCCTGACCCGACTTGCGGTCCCCTGTCCGGCACTCGACACCGCCCCCGCCCGGCCCCATGACGTCCCGTCCCGCCGCGGCCTCCGAACGGAGCTCACCCGTGTCCCTGTCCCTCGCCCCGCCCCTGGCGGGCCCGTCATGACCACCTTCGCGCTCGTCTGGGCGGGCCGCCTCGTCACCGCACTCGGATCCAGCATCTCCGGGTTCGCCCTCGGCCTGTGGATCTACCAACAGACCGGTTCCGTCACCCAGTTCGCCACCGGCCTCCTGCTCGCCTTCGCCCCGGGGATGCTGGCCGCGCCGGTCGCCGGGGTGCTGGTGGACCGGCACCGGCGCCGCATCGTACTGCTCTGCGCCGACGCGGTGGCCATGCTCGGAGCGGTGGCCCTGGCCACCGCCCAGGCGACCGGGCACCTGGCCGTCTGGCAGGTGTACGCGGTGATCGTCGTCGAGTCCTGTTGCGCGGCCTTCCAGTGGCCCGCGCTCGCCGCCGCCGTCACCGGCATGGTCCGACCCGAACAGCGCGGCCGGGCCAGCGCGATGACCCAAACAGCCCTGGCCGGAGCCCAGTTGCTGGGTCCGATGCTCGCCGCCGTACTCCTCGGCGCGGGCGGCCTCCGTGCCGTCCTGGTGGTCGACGTCATCTCCTTCGCGCTGGGAGTGCTCACCCTGTTGGTCGCGCGCTTCCCCGAACCGCCCGGCTCACCGAAACGCACCGGCCCGCACGAAGAAGGGCCGGGCTGGCGCGCGGAGTTGACCGAAGGGCGCCGACTGCTCACCAGCCAACCCGGATTGAAGTACCTGCTCCGCCTGGTCACGGTCCTCAACGCGGCCGAGGCCACCGCCACCGCCCTGTTGCTCCCCCTGGTCCTGGCGGCCACCCCCGAGGCGGACCAGAACGCCGCGGTGGCCATGGTCAGCACCGCCGGCGGGCTCGGCCTCGCGGTCAGCAGCATCGCCCTGTCCATCTGGGGAACCCCGCGCCGCCCGTTGGCCTGGGTCACCGCGGCCACCCTCGTGAGCGGCCTCGCGGTGCTCCAGGCCGGGTTCTTCCCGCGCCCGGTCCCGTTGGCGGCGGCAGCCTTCGTCTTCTTCCTCGGCCTACCGGTGGTCAGCAGCTGCGCTCAGGTGCTCTGGCAGTCCGCGGTGGCCGCCGAGGCCCAGGGGCGGGTCTTCGCCCTGCGCCGCATGTTCACCCAAGGCGGCATCCTGCTCGGCTACTTGGTGGCCGGACCGCTCGCCTCGCAGGTGTTCGCCCCGCTGGTGGACCCCGGCGGTCCGCTCGCCGCCACCCTGGGCCGTCTGCTCGGCTCGACCCGCGACCGCGGCAGCGCCCTGCTCCTGTGCTGTACCGGACTGATCCTGGCCGTCACCGCCCTGATCGGGCGCCGCCACACCATCACCGCCCTGCCGGAGCCACCGGACGGGACCGCGGCGCCCACCGGGACCGCGTCAGCCGCGCGGGGCCCGTCACCCGCCGAACCGCACGGCGCGGCGGACGGGACCGGCCCCCCGGTCGCCACGGGCCCTCCGGCCCGCCCCTGAGCGCCTCCTCCTGGCCCGCCGCCCCGTCCCGAAGGCCCGGTCCGCCTAGGCTCGGAGCCAGCGATCCTCCTCCAGCGACCCTCCTCCACCGATCTCCCCCGCACCGATCCGGAGTCACTGTGATCTTCCGCCCCACCCACGCGTCCGACCTCGACCGCCTCCTCCCGCTCATCGTCACCGACGCGGCGGGCGGGATGACCGCCGACACGTACACGACCCGGCTCGCCGCGGGGGAGTACCGCCCCGAGTGGACCTGGGTGGCCGAGGACGGCGCGGGCGGCGCGCCGCTCGCCCTCGCGGTGTGGTGGGGCGGCCCGGACGACGCCCTGCCGAACGCCCTGGACGGCCTCTTCGTCGCCGACCAGGCCGGGCCGCCCGCCGAACACACCGCGTTGGCAGCGGAGTTGCTCGCCGCGGGACACGCGGCCTACGCCGCCGCCGGTGCGGACGCCGCGCCCGACTACCACCTCTCGCTCCCGGGGGACTGGCGCGAACGCCCCGACGTGGTCGCGGCCGTGACCTGGCGTCGGGAGGCGGCCCGGCGCGCGGGGCTCCCGGTGTCCCTGGAGCGGCTGCGCTACGAGTGGACGCCGCGGTGCGGTCTTCCGGAGCCCCGCGGGCGCCTGGTCTTCGCCGCCGAGCCCGACGACGAGGTCTTTGTCGACCTCTTCCGCCGGGTCCTGACGGACAGTCTGGACACGGACTCCACCAAGGAGGCCGCGAGCATGGGCGCGCAGGCCCAGGCCCGCGGCGACGTCGAGTTCTACCGCGACACCATGCCGGGGGAGCGCTCCTGGTGGCGGGTCGCCCGTACGCCCGCGGGCGAGGTCGTCGGCTTCGGCCTCCCCTCCCGCAACCACGCCTTCGCGGTGGTCGGATACCTGGGCGTGGTCCCCGAACACCGGGGTCGCGGGTACGCCGACGAGATCCTCGCCGAGATCACCCGGATCCTGGTGGTCGAGACCGATCCGGAGAAGGTCCGCGCCGACACCGACCTGACGAACGTGCCGATGGCCGCGGCCTTCGAACGGGTGGGCTACCGCAACGACGCCCGCCGCCTGGTGCTGTCCGCGCACTGAGACGCGGGGCCGGCCACCGGCGTGCGAGCGGGTGGCCGAGATCGTGCGTCTATCCGGTGAATATCCTCCCTCGCTTCCATGGGCCCCGTGACGAACGCCGTGGAGAGGGACGACCGAAGATGAGCACCGAAGAGTTGACCGCCGAGGGGCCCGCGGCGCAGGCCGCCGCCGCGACCGAAGCCGAGGCCCGGGCCGCCTTCCTGTCCCGGGCAGGCGGCCCGGCGGTCGGCGCGCGCAGGGTGCTGGAGCGGGCTCCGGCGCTGTTGCCCGGCGCGGTCGACGCCGCCACCACGGACATCGAGGCGGTACTGGGCCACCTCGCCGCCCGCGCGGCGGCGCACCCGGCCGCCGCCGCCCCCGCCGGGTCCGCGCGACCCACCGCCTGGGGCCTCGATCTGGCCACGGGCGGGCTGCGCCGGGTACGCGTCGCCGGGTCCGGCTCCCCGGTGGGCGTCGCGGCGGGCCTGACCTGGGTGGGCGCGCTCGAAGAGGGGCTCGCCCAGCACTGCGCCGCCCTCCTCGCGCGCCGCCTGGAGGTCCCGGGGACCCGGGTGCCCCGGCTGCGCCTCGGCGACGGGGGAGTCGAGGTGCCCCAGGCGCTGCTGCGCGACGCCCGGGCCGCGGGGGAGCCCGTCGCGCACGACCTGACCGAACTGCTCTCCCTGCCCGCCTGCGCCGTCGCGCTCGCCCCGGGCCCCGGGGGCGACGGCCGCGAGGGCGCGTGCGGGACCGTCATCGCCACGGGCGCGACCCTGGCCGACGCGGCCCGCACCGCGCTGGAGCGCGCGCTCGCGCGCCGCCGGGCCCACGAGGCCGGCCGCCAGGTCCCGCGGGCCTTCCCCGCCGTCGGCCGCGAGCGCGAGAGCGACGCCCCCGGTCCGGCCCCCTGCGCCCAGTGGTCCCGTCCGCTGGACGCCCTGCACTCCGCGGGCCACAGCCCGGTCGCGGTGCTGCTGGACCACGACGACCGGCTGAACGAGGTGGTGCCGTACCTGGTCCGGATCGTGCTGTCGGCGAAGTAGCCCCGCCCGTACCGAGACCCGCGCGAGGGCTCAGGCTTCCGGGACGAGGGCCACCGGGGCCTCGGCCTCTGCCGCGGGCGCGTCCGGCGCCGCCAGGCCCGCCCGTTCGGCCAGCGCGCCGCCCTGGAAGCGGCTCTCGGCGCCCAGTTCCTCCAGCAGCTCCGCGATGTGGCGCCGACAGGTGCGCAGCGACATGCCCATCCGGCGTGCGATCACCTCGTCCTTTGCGCCCTCCACCAGCAGCCGCACCAGGGTCCGCCGCAGGCTGTGGCCGACCTCCTTGTACGCGGCTCCGCTGCTGCCCAGGAAGGGGTCCGCGGCGGACCAGTGCTGCTCGAAGACCCGGCACAGGTAGGCCACCACGTCGGGGTCCCGGACCAACACGGCCCCCTCGCCGCTCCCGCCGTCCGAGCGCCGGGGCAGGAACGCCACGCTGCGGTCGAACACGATCGCCCGGTCGGGGAGTTCGGCGGCGGTGCGGTACTCGGCGCCGGCCGCGGTGAGCGTCTCCACGTAGCCCTGGGTGGCCAGGTTGGAGCGGGCCGGGTGCTGGTAGAGCGTGCGCATGCGCACGCCCCGGTCGAGCATCGCCAGGTCCCGCTCGATGGCGTCGCCGAGCCGGTGCGGCGGCCGCCCGCCGCCCGGCTGGATGGTGAAGACCTCCTCCCGGCACCGCGCCGAGTGCTGGGCGAGCAGGGCCGATACGGCGGCCAGGTCGGGCAGCGAGTCGATGCCCTCGCGGCGGGCCTGCTCGTGCCGGGTGGCCCGGTAGCGCGGCATCAGGGAACGCAGGTCGTCCCGGACGGACTGGGCGTGCGCGGCGCTGCGCGCGAGCCGCGCCTCCAGCGGCCCGACCGCCTCCGCCGCGGCGGCGTCCGGGCTGACCGCCATCAGCTCGTCGGGGCTGCCCGGCACCGTGCGCAGGAGCCGCAGCCTGAGCAGGGTGTGGCACGCCCGCTCCGCCTCCTCCGTGCTCAGGCCGAGGTCAGAGGGGACGTCGAGCGGGTGCCGCGGGAGGGCACCCCGCGCCAGGACGTGTTCGAAAACGGCCACGGCGGCCGCGTCCAGTCGCGGCAAGTCGATGAATTCTGTCCCGGTATCGATGCTCGTACCCCCTATGCGGCCCTGCTACTTCCGTGCCCTGCAGGGTATTGCCAGATCACAGCGCTGGACCCACGGGGCGTGGCGTGAGGAGATTCGGGTGTCCGCCACACAAAACCCCTCAGGCGGACATCGCATGGCGAATCCCCCACCGGTGGTGTTCGCGGCCCATGCAACCACCTCCCGACTCAGGAGCCGCACCATGCCCGCAGCCAGCCGCTGCTTCCTCGCCCTCACGGTCCTGTTGGCGTGCGGTGCGTCCGCGCTCACCGTGGGGGACGGGCTCGGACCCGGCGGCGCCGGGCACCGGGACGGATCCGCGGTGGTGACCACGCTCGCGGCCGTTCCCCTGGACACCAGTTGGGGCGACGGGTACGTCGCGCCGCAGCACTGAGTCGTGTGACACCCGGCGGGGTCCCCGGCCCGTGGCGTCCCACCGCGTCCTGTCCGACCCGAAGCGAAAGGCCCCAGAACGTGTCATCCCTGCCTGCGACCCCCTCCCGGTCCGGACACGGGCCCCGAGAAGGGGCCGAGAGCCCGGCGGACCTCGCGCTCCTGCCCGACCTGGTGCGCGCCGTGATCGCCCGGTCCGCGGCGCGGGGCGAGGGTGGCCCGGCGGGGGCCGACGGCGAGGGCGCGGGAACGGTCGACTGGGCCGTGACCCCGGGGGAGTTCTGGTGCCACGTGATGCCGGGCGCGCCGGTCCGGCGCACCCAGGGATGGAAGCTGCACGTCTCGGCCACCCCGCTCGCCGCGCCGCTGGCCCTGGCCCGCGCCGCCGAGGTGCTGGTGGCCCACCGCGCCGCCTTCAAGTTCGCCGGGACACCGGCCCGGGTCGCGGCCCTGGTGTCGGGGCGCTTCGCACGGGGCGGGGGCGGCAAGTTCATCACCGTGTACCCCTCGGACGACGACCAGTTCCGGGTGCTCGCCGAGGAACTCCACCGGGCCACCCTGGGGTTGCCCGGGCCCGCGGTCCTCTCCGACCGCCGCTACCTGCCGGACAGTCAGGTCTCCTACCGCTTCGGGGTCTTCGCCGCAGTCCAGGAACTCACCGCCGACGGCTGCTTCGCCACGCTCCTGACCGATCCCGAGGGGCGCCGGGTGGCCGACGAGCGCAACGCCTGGTTCAGTCCGCCCGCTTGGGCGGGCGACCCCTTCCCGGACCGTGCGAAGGCCCCCGTCCGCAGTGCCGCCACCGCCAAACCGGTCCTGCTCGGCGGCCGGTACCTGGTGCGCGGCGCCATCCAGCACTCCAACAAGGGCGGCGTGTACCGCGCCGAGGACACCGAGACCGGTGCGCAGGTCGTCGTCAAGCAGGCCCGGCCCCACGTGGCCGCCGGTCTGGAGGGGCTCGACGTACGGGACTTGCTGCGCCGGGAGGCAACCCTGTTGGAGCGCTTCGGCAAGGTCGTCCCGGACCGGGTCCCGCGACTGGCCGAGGTGTTCGAGCAGCAGGGCAGCGTGTTCCTGGCGGCGCACACCGTACCCGGCGCCACCCTGCGCCGTACGGTCGCCGAGCGCCTCGTGCGGACCGGCGCGGCCTGCCCGGACGACGCCACGGCCGACTCGCTGGTGCGGCAGCTGATCGAACTGGTCGCCGCCGCCCACGAACTGGGCGTCACCCTGCACGACTTCAACCCGAACAACGTCATGGTCACCCCGGACGACCGGCTGCTGCTGATCGACCTGGAGATGGCGGCCCGCGAGGGCGAGCGCTGGGTCCTGGGGGCCACCCCCGGCTACACCGCCCCCGAACTGCGCGCCGCCCCCCAGGTGGCACCCGCGATGGGCCCCGCCGTCGACCTGTACGCCCTGGGCGCGACCGTCCTGCACGCACTGAGCGGGGCCGACCCGCTGTTCGCGGCGGACCGGCCCGCGGCGGACGCCCGGCCCGACGAGGAACGCCTGGCCCACCTGGTGGAGTTGCTCGCCCGGGACCAGAGCGCGGTGCGCCGCTTCGCCCCGCTGGTCCTCGGGCTGATGCGGGACGAGCCCGCCGAGCGCTGGACGCTGGAGGCGGCCCGTGCCTTCCGCGCGGCGGACCGGCCCGCCGCGCGGAGGGCCGGGGCGCGGACCGCGGTCGGCGAGCCGACCGGCACGCCTGCCGGGCCTCCCGCCGGGGACGTCCGTGCCCGCCTGGTGCACGACGGCGTGGCCCACCTCCTGGCCACCGCCGGTCCGCAGGACGCCGACCGGCTCTGGCCCTCCGACACCTTCGGCGTGACCTGCGACCCGGTGGCCGTGCAACACGGTTCGGCCGGTGGGGTGGCCGTACTCGCCCGGGCCCTCGGCGGCTGGGACGACCACTTCCGCGGTGCGCCGGACGGGCCGGGCGCCCTAACCCGGGAGACCCTGCGCGAGGGGCTGCGCACCGCCGCGCTGTGGACGGCCGACCGGCAGGAGGCCCTGCCCTGGATCCTGCCCGGACTGCACTTCGGCCGCTCCGGCACGGCCTGGGCGCTGCTCGACGCCGCGGGGGCGCTGGACGACCCGGCCCTGGCCGGGCGGGCCTCCGCGCTCGCCCTCAAGCTGCCGGTCGAGTGGCCCAATCCCGACGTCTGCCACGGCGCCGCCGGATCCGGCCTGGCCCAGCTGCACTTCTGGCGCACCACCGGCGACCCGCGCTTCCTGGAGCGGACCGCCCGGGTCGCCGAGGGACTGCTCACGGCGGCCCGGCACACCCCCGAGGGCATCTTCTGGCCGGTGCCGGAGGACTTCGACTCCGGGCTGGCGGGAGCCTGGCACTACGGCTTCGCCCACGGCGTCGCCGGAGTCGCCACCTTCCTGCTGCTCGCCGCCGAAGCCACCGGTGAGGACCGCTTCCTGAAGGCGGCCGTCGAGGCGGGGACCACCTTGACGACCGCCGCCCGCAAGGGGCCGGCGGGCACGATGTGGCCGGTGGACCGGGCCCGGCACCTCGCCGGTTCGCCCGACCTCGCCCGGCACTGGTGCAACGGCTCCTCCGGGGTCGCCACCTTCCTGGTCCGGCTCTGGGCGGCGACCGGCGGGACCGACGACGTCACCCGCGGCCTGGTCGAGGGCGCGGCCCTCGCCGTACGGGCCGGGCGGTTCGGGGACTCGCCCGCCGCGTGCCACGGGCTGGCGGGCAACGCCGAGTTCCTGCTCGACGCCGCCGAGCTGACGGGCGACGAGGAGCACCGGGCGGGCGCGGAACTGCTGGTCGAGCACCTGGCGGCGCAGGCGGTCCTGCGCGACGGCCGGCTGCTGGTGCCCGACGACAACCGCAAGGGCGTGCTCGCCGAGTACGCCACCGGATTGGCCGGGAGCCTCTCGCTGCTGCTGCGGATGCGCTCCGGCGGGCCGCGCGCCTGGCTGCCCGAGGGCGCGCGCACCCACCTCTGAACTTCCGGTGGCCGCCGGCCACCGGTAGCCGGTCCGCACGGACCGGTACACCTCCCACCAGAAGGAGCCCATCATGATGGAGCACGACATCGACGCCCTGCAGGTCCTCCCCGCCGACCTCGCCACCGAGGACCTGGGCGAGGAGCACGCTGCGGCGCTCATCACCGGCTGCCGCATCCACTTCAGCGGCTGCTGACGTCGGTAGCGACTGAACGGCGGGCCCCGGGCCCGTGCAGAAGGAGGGGACCAGCCCGGGGGGCTGGTCCCCTCCTCGGCGTGCTGGGCCGCCCACTAAACCGCTGGTCAAGGGCGTACGGCTGTGGCAGGTTCGGCATGTGACAGCTCATGAGACCTTCCCCGCCGACGGCCTGGAGATCAGCACCCTCGCCGAGCGCCCGGAACTGACCGGCCGGCTCTACGAGATCGCCGACGACTGGCCCGCCTTCATCCCGTACGAGCCGGTCGCCGGAGCCCTGCTGAGCCGGGTCGCCGAGGAGTTCCCGCAGTACTGCGTCGTTGCCACCGACGGCGACCGCGTCGTGGCCCGGGGCTTCGGCGTGCCCTTCGACGCGGCGTCGGACGGCCGCGAGGAGATGCCGGACCAGGGGTGGGACCGGGTGTTGGTGTGGGCGATGCGCGACCGGCGCGGTGGCGCCGCCGTGACCGCGGCCAGTGCGCTGGAGATCACCGTGGACCGCGAGTACCTCGGCCGCGGACTCTCCCACCGCATGCTGGCGGCCCTGCGCGGCGCGGCCGGGGCCCAGGGGCACCGGGACTTCCTCGCCCCGGTCCGGCCGAACGCCAAGCACCTGCGACCGCACCTGCCCATGGCCGAGTACGTCCGCCTCGTGCGCGAGGACGGGCTGCCGCAGGACCCGTGGCTGCGCGTGCACGTGCGCGCGGGCGGCGTCATCGAACGGATCGCCCCGGCGTCGATGACGGTCAGCGGCTCGCTGGACCAGTGGCGCCGGTGGACCGGCCTCCCGCTCGACCGGGACGGCGCGGTGGAGGTGCCCGGCGCACTCGTCCCGCTGCGCTGCGACGCCGCGCACGGGTACGCGGTCTACGTCGAGCCCAACGTGTGGGTCCGGCACGGGACGGGACCCGCCGCGGCCGAGGGCGCCTGACGCGCCACCGGCTCGGGTACGGGTCCCGCCCCGCCTGGGGTCAGAAGCGGTCCGGCGCCGGCAGCGGGAGGAGCGGCGCGGCCCGGCGCCCGTCCGGGGGCGGCGTACCGGCCCGGCAGTTCACGTCCCGCGCCGGGAGCCGCCCCGTGGCCAGATAGCCGGTCACGGTCGCGGTCACGCAGGAGTCGGGGTCGGCCAGGTACACGCCGTGGCCCTCGCCGCCCAGCGCCAGCACCATCCGCGAGCCCTTGAGCGCCCGGTGCAGCCCCTTGCCGCTGACCAGCGGGGTCTGGGAGTCCCATTCGTTCTGCACGGTCAGGACGTTCGCCCGGGTCCCCATCGGGGTCACCGCCTCCCGGGGCCGCTGCCAGAAGGCGCACGGCTTGATGTTGGAGGAGAAGTCGCCGTACAGAGGGTAGGCGGCCTTGTCCCGGACCGCGTCGCGCCGGTACTGCTCGGGGTCGCGCGGCCAGTTGCCGCCGTCCCCGCAGATCACCGACCAGAAGACGGCCAGGCCGTTGTCGGAGGCCGGCTCGCCCGCCGCGGACCGTGCGCCGGCGAGCGCGTCCCGCAGGGAGGGGGCGGACACGGGCGGCGGCGTCCCGTCGGCCGCCGCCTTGACCGCGGCGACCAACGGGGCGGCCCGCGCGGGGGAGAAGAACACCGCGCGGGCGGACCGGATCGTGTCACCGGTCAGCTTCTCGCCCTGGAACTCGATGGGGTCGCGGTCGGCCCGTGCCACCAGGGCCCAGAAGGTGGCGGAGACCGCTGCGGGCGAGGCGCCCAAGTGGTACGTCGCGTCGCGCTCGGCCGTCCACCGCGTCCACCGCGCGAACGCGGGCTCGGCCTCGGTCGCCCAGGTCTGCAGCGCGCCCCGCCACACGCGTTGCGGGTCCACCCCGCTGTCCAGGACGAAGCGGTCGGTGCGGTGCGGGAAGAGCTGCGTGTACACCGCGCCGAGGTAGGTCCCGTAGGAGTAGCCGAGGTAGGAGATCTTCCGCTCGCCCAGGGCCGCGCGGATGGCGTCCATGTCGCGGGCGGTGTCGCGGGTGGTGAGGTACGGCAGGACCGCCCCCGCCGTGCGCCGGCACTTGTCGGCGACCGTGCGCGCCCACGCGACGTCGGAGGCGAAGGTCTCGGGGTGGTACGGCCGGTCGATGCCCTGCTCGGCCTCGCTCAGTCCGCAGCTGACCGGGCTGCTCGCCCCGACGCCGCGCGGGTCGAAGCCGATCAGGTCGTACTGGTCGCGCACCTCCGCGGGCAGGACCTCCCGCAGGTCCGGCGGCAGACCCAGCCCGGAATCGCCCGGCCCGCCCGGGTTGATCAGCAGGACGCCGCGCCGCGCGGCGGGCTTCTCGCTCCTGACCCGGGAGATCGCGAGGTCGAGGGACGGGCCCCGGGGGCGTTCGTGGTCGAGCGGGACCTTG
Source organism: Streptomyces sp. NPDC059917 (assembly GCF_042730635.1). Lineage (NCBI taxonomy): Bacteria > Bacillati > Actinomycetota > Actinomycetes > Kitasatosporales > Streptomycetaceae > Streptomyces > Streptomyces sp. NPDC059917. The sequence continues at coordinate 47,575 of NZ_JBHWLC010000052.1, read as the reverse complement.
AGGGTCGCGCACTCGAAGGTGGCCGGGCGGTCCGCGGCGCAGCGGTGCCAGGCGGGAGGGGCGGGCCGCGGGTCGGCGGCGCTCGCCCCGGTCGCGGACAGGAGCGGGACGGTGGTGGCGAGGAGTCCGGCGGCGGCGAGCAGGGGCGCGAGACGTTTCGTGCGCACGAGGAGCCGTTCCTTTCGGAGGAGTCGGTTCCCTGCCACCCTGGCGTACGGGCCGAGCGGGCGAATCATCCCGGAGCGTCGGTCCGTATCCACCGTGCGAACGAGCCGGTATCAGGACAAGTGACCGGAATCCGGCGGTGGTTGGAGGGGTGACCGGGGCGTGTTCCCCCTGGACTACCAGCTCGGACCGCCCGGGACGGCGCGCCACCCGCCGTTCCCGTGCGCTTTCACCCGTCCCGGTGGAACCCGCGGCGGTCGGCGCAGGGAGAACCGATTCGCTGCCGGGGCGTCGGCGTACGGTCCGCCGTGACCCCCCGCCGATCTTGAGGAGACCTTCCGTGAAGCTTCGCAGCGCCGTCACCGCCGGCCTGGCCGGGCTGGTGCTCGCCCTGGCCGTCCCCGGCTCCGCCTTCGCCGCGACCGGCGACTTCAGCTACACCTTCACCGACGACCGCGACGAGGTGCTGACCGTCGCCCTGCACGACCCGCGCAGCGAGGAGTGCGTCAACCTGCCCTACGTCGGCAGCAATTGGGTCGAGCCGGGCCACACGCCCCACAACGCGACGGACGAGGCGGTGACCGTCTTCCTCGGCGCCGACTGCACCGGCCCGCAGTGGAAGCTGCGCGCCCACGGCAAGCCGGCCACCGAGAACCTGAAGGTCCGCTCCGTGTACTTCCACGGCCGCCCGAGCTGACCCGCTCCGGCCCCGCTCCCCCCCGCCGCCCGCGCGGCCGGCGGGGGGAGCGGGTCCGGCTCCCGTTCCCGTTGCGGACATAATGTCGGTCCGGATCATGAGGGAAGGAACGCCGATGAGCGACGGGGACGACACGGTCCTGGTGACCACCGAGGGCCGCACCGGCCGGATCACCCTCAACCGACCCGGAGCCCTCAACTCCCTCACCCGCCCCATGGTGCTGCGCATCGACGCGGCACTGACCGCCTGGGAGCACGACCCCCGGGTCCCCCAGGTGCTCGTCGCCGGGGCGGGGGAGCGCGGCCTGTGCGCGGGCGGCGACATCCGGGCGATCCACGCCGACGCCCGTGCGGGCGGCACGGCCTCGGTGGACTTCTGGCGCGACGAGTACCGGCTCAACGCCCGGATCGCCCGCTACCCCAAGCCGTACGTCGCCCTGATGGACGGCATCGTGATGGGCGGCGGCGTCGGGATCTCCGCCCACGGCGGCGTCCGCATCGTTACCGAACGCTCCCGCGTGGCCATGCCCGAGACCGGCATCGGCTTCGTCCCCGACGTCGGCGGCACCCACCTGCTGGCCCGGGCGCCGGGGGAGCTGGGCACCCACCTCGCGCTCACCGGCGCGGCGGTCGGCGCGGCCGACGCGCTGCTGTGCGGGCTCGCCGACCACTTCGTCCCCGCGGCGCTGCTGCCGGAACTGGCCGCGGACCTCGCCGCCGCGCCCGTGGCCGACGTACTGCCCCGGTACGCCGTCCCCGCCCCGGAGGGCGAGCTGGCGGGGCAGCGGGAGTGGATCGACACCTGCTACGCCGCGGACACGGTCGAGGCGATCGTCGAGCGGCTGTTCCGGCACGGCGACCCCGGGGCCAAGCAGACCGCCGAGACGATCCTGGCCAAGTCCCCGACCGCGCTCAAGGTCACCCTGGCCTCCGTCCGCCGGGCCCGCGCCCTCGGCTCGCTGGAGCGGGTGCTGGAGCAGGAGTTCCGCGTGTCCTGCGTCGCCCTGCGCTCGCCCGACCTGGTGGAGGGCATCCGGGCCCAGGTCATCGACAAGGACCGCACGCCCCACTGGTCCCCGGCCGAGCTGGCCGGGGTGTCCGACGCGGACGTGGAGCGGTACTTCGCCCCGCTCGGCGCCGACCGCGAGCCGGGCCCGGACACCCCCCGGTGAGCCGTACCGATCAGCGGTAGCCGGTGACGTCGGCCGGGCGCCCCGGGTCCTGTACCTCGACCATGTACCGCCAGGCGTCGGGACGGCTCCCGTCGAGGTCCGTGAAGCCGTACACCCCGGCCAACTGGCCGCTGGAGAGCGACTGCCCGTTCCAACGCGCGCGCTCGGGGTCGGCGGCCAGCGCCGCCACCGCCCGGCCCACGTACGACGGGGTCTCCGAGATCGCGAAGTGGGGCTGCTTCTCGAGGGCGTCCCGCCAGGTCGCCTCCGTCACCTCGAAGGCGTCGAGCATGATCTCCGAGCGCATCCAGCCCGGAGTGAGCGCCACCGCGCTCGCCCCGCGCGGCCCCAGCTCGTGCCCGAGCGCGAACGCCATCCGCAGCACGGACGACTTGGCCAGATCGTAGAAGAAGGAGTTCCGGTAGCGGCTCGCGTTGTACTCCGCCGTGCCGTCCGTCATCTCCACCACCAGCCCGCCCGGCTCGCGCAGCAGCAGCGGCGCCGCGAAGTGGCTGGTGACGGCGTGGGTCTCGACCGCGAGCCGCAGCAGCCGCAGCCCGTTGTCCAGATCGTGCTCCCACACCGGGCTCTCCCACTCGAAGAGCTGCTCGGCGCCCCAGATGTCGTTGACGAGCACGTCCAGTCGGCCCTGCTCGGCGTCGATCCGGCCGACCACCGCCTCGACCTGCTCCGGCACCAGGTGGTCCGCGACGATCGCGATGCCCGTGCCGCCGGCCGCCGTGACCAGCTCGGCGGTCTCCTCGATGGTCTCGGGGCGGTCGTACTCCGAACGCCTGCCCCGGGTGCTGCGCCCCGTCACGTACACGGTGGCGCCGCGCGCCCCCAGTTCCACGGCGATGCCCCGACCCGCGCCCCGGGTCGCCCCCGCGACGAGGGCGACCCTTCCCGTCAGCGCGCCGGGCGCCGATGCCAGTGATTGCGTCATGCGGGGAGCCTACGGCGCTCCGGCGCCGAGGGCCTCGATGATTTCGGCGGTCGAACCGACCCGGCCCAGGCGCGGGAAGATCTTGCCGAAGGAGTGCGCGTGCGAGTCCGCGTCCGTGTCGGTGGTGGCGTCCTCGGCGAAGACCACGTCGTAGCTGTGCTCCCAGGCCGACCGGGCCGTGGATTCGACACCGATGCTGGTGGAGATGCCCGCGAGGACGATCCGGGTGATCCCGCGACGGCGCAGTTGGAGGTCCAGCTCCGTGCCGGTGAAGGCGCCCCAGTGGCGCTTGGTGATGCGGATGTCGCCCTCGGCGGCGAGCGCGGGCGAGATCTCGCTGAAGGCGGCGGGCGGGGCGGCGAGCGGACCGGGGCGGTCGGTCGCGGCGGCCGGCAGGTCGCCGCCGTCGGCGGACCAGGCGACGTTGACCAGGACCACCGGGAGCCGCGCGGCGCGGAAGGCCCGGGCGAGTTCGACGGACCTGGCGAGGACCTCGTCGGAGGGGCGTGGTGCGGTCGGCAGGGCCAGGATGCCCTGCTGGAGGTCGATCAGGACGAGGGCGGTGTGCGCGTCCAGTGACAGGTCGCTCATGAGGGTCTCGGTTCCTTCTCGTGGTCGGGGATCGGTCGGGTGGCCGACGGCGCTCAGCTTTCGGCGAGCCGTTTGAGCAGGCCGATCGCCTCGCGCAGGGTCGCGCGCTCGGGCTCGCTGAGGCGCTCGGCCAGCAGTTCGGCGAGGCGTTCGTACCCGGCCTCCCTGCGCTCGCGGACGGTGTCACGGCCGCTCTCGGTCAGCGCGATGATCTGCCGCCGCCCGTCGGTGGGGTCGGCGCTGCGCTCGACGTATCCGGCCGCGCGCAGCGCGTTGACCGTGGCGATCATCGACTGCGGTCGGATCCGTTCGGCCCGGGCCAGCTCGGCGGCGGTCGCGGGGCCGCAGCGGTCGAGCTGCTTGAGCGCCGCCACCTGCGACAACGACAACCCTTCGGAGGTCGCGACCCGCATCTGGCGCACCACCATGCGCACGGCGAGCTGGAGGTCCTCGGCGGTCTCCCGCAGTTCCCGCAGCTCCCGCTGTTCGTCAGCCATGCCGCAACCGTAGGTGATCGACAGGTAAACTGGCAAGTTTGCCTGTCGATCGCGTGCCGGTCGGGTGGCCGGAACGGCTGTCTTTCCGCGCCCGGCGTACGCCGGATAGACCTGCGGCCATGACGGCATCGGACATGACGAGCTTCGACGAGGTCTACGGACTGCCGGACCCGCGCCAGTACTTCGCCCGCCTGGGCCCGTACGACTACCGCGCGCCGCACCACGGGCAACGGGTCTTTCGAGAGCTGATCGGTGAACTACCGCCGGAGGAACGGGTGATGCTCGACATCTGTTGCTCCTACGGGATCAACGCGGCGCTGGTCAACCACGACGTGACCCTCGACGAGCTCTACCAGCGCTACACCTCCGCCAAGGCGGCCGAGCTGAGCACGGGCGAACTCATCGAGTGGGACCGGGAGTTCTACGCCGCGCGACGGCTGCCCGAAGCCGTCGGATCCATCGGGATCGACGTGTCGCGGCCCGCCGTGGCGTACGCGCTCGCCGTCGGGCTCCTCGACGAGGGCTACTGCGAGGACCTGGAGACGGGCGAGCCGGGCGAGGAGCTGGGCCGGGCCGCCGTGGGGGTCGGCCTGATCACCGTCACCGGCGGGGTCGCCTTCCTCACCGAGCGGACCTTCGGACGGCTCCTGTCCGCCGTCGGCCACCCGGTGCCGGTGGCCGCCTTCGTACTGCGCACCTGCGACTTCGGGGGCGTCGTCGCCCGGCTGGAGGAGCACGGGCTGAGCGTCGAGCGCAGCGACCGGACCTACCCGCAGCGTCGCTTCACGGACGAGGACGAGCAGCGGCGCGCGGTCGAGACCGTCATCGGGCTCGGCGAGGACCCGACGGGCAAGGAGAGCGAGGGGTGGTACCACTCCCGGCTCTACGTCGGACGCTGACCCGAGCCGGAGCCCGCGCCCGAGCCGGAGCCGGACGTCGCGTCGGGCCCCGAGCGGGCGCGGGGGAGCGCGGCGAGGGCGCCGAGCACGACCAGGGACAGCAGGAGGGCGGCGGCCGCCGCGCCGACGGCCGGGCCGGGCCCCCAGAGGGTCCAGGCCCCGCCGAAGAGCAGGGATCCCGCGAAGCGCGCCAGGGCCTGCACGGTCTGGAGCGCCGCGAGCCCGGTGGTACGGGCCTCCGCCGGCAGGAGGGGCCCGGCGGCGGCCATGAGCACGCCGTCGGTCGCCGCGTAGAACAGGCCGACCAGCGCGAGCACGCCCGCGACGAGCGCCGCCACGGCCACCGGTGACCCCGTCGGAGCGGGCGCGAGCAGGAGCAGGCAGGCCCCCGCCAGCAGCACGTGCCCGCCGAGGAAGACCCGGTGGCGCCCGACGCGGTCGGCCAGCCGCCCCATCGGCAGCGCGCCGAGCAGGAAGGCGAGCGCGGTACCCGCCGGGAGCAACGGGAAGGAGGTGTAGGGCAGTCCCAGGCGGCGCTGGAGCAGGAGGTACACGAAGGCGTCGCCGACCGTGAACAGCCCGAGCAGGGCGGCCGCGCCGCACAGTCGGCGCAGCCCCGGGATCCGCAGCAGGCCGCGCAGCGCGGCCGGGGGAGCGCAGGAGGGGGGCCGCGGCGCCGGATCCGGGCTCTCGCGCACGAACAGCGCGAGCAGGACGACCCCCAGCGCGGCGGCGCAGAAACTGACGGTGAAGACGGCCCCGTAGCCGTCCGCGGCCAGCCACAGCACCCCGAAGGCGACCAGCGGTCCGAGCAGCGCCCCCGCGGTGTCCATCGCCCGGTGCACGCCGAAGGCCCGACCCTGTTCCCCCGGCGGGCAGGACAACGAGATCAGCGCGTCGCGCGGAGCCGTGCGCACTCCCTTGCCCGTGCGGTCGGCGGCCAGCACCGCCGCCACCTGCCACGGGGTGGTGACGGCGAGCAGGGCCGCCTTGCACAGGGCGGAGAGGGCGTACCCGGCGCCCGCGACGAGCTTGCGGCGCCGGGTGCGGTCGGCGATCCGGCCCCCGGCCAGCCGGAACAGGGCGGTGGCGCCCTGGTTCAGACCGTCCAGGGCGCCGAAGGCCAGCGGGGACATGCCGAGCCCGGCCACCAGGTACAGCGGCAGGACGGCGGTGACCATCTCCGCGGAGACGTCCGTGACCATGCTGACCAGACCGAGCACGAGGACGGTGGCGGGCACGGGCCGCCGCCGGGCCGCCGCGGGTGCGGGCAGGCCCCGGGCGGCGTCCGCCGCGCGGCCGGTCGACAGGTACACGCCAGGCGCTCCCTAGAACCAGGTGACGGTGAGGGGGAAGGTGGTGGTGGCGCTGGTGGGGGTGGTGTCGGTGGCGGTGGCGGTGATCCGGGTGGTTCCGCTGCTCCAGGGTTTGCCGGTGATGCGGCCGGTGGTGGTGTCGAGGGTGAGGCCGAGGGGCAGGCCGGTGGCGCTCCAGCGGAGCGGGGCGCGGCCGCCGGTGGCGGTGAGTCGGATGGTGCAGGTCTGGTTGAACGTGCAGCTCTGCGGGCCGGGATCGGCGACCTTGAGGTCACCGGAGGTGGGGGTCGGGGTGGGGGTAGGGGTGGGCGTCGGAGTCGGACTGGGCGTCGGCGTGGGGTCGGTGCCCGCCGCGAAGACCTCGCTGATCGGCTGGACGTTGGCGGCGTTCCCCGCGTGGGTGGCGCTCCCCGCCAGGTCCTCCAGGGTGCGCAGGAGGTGGTGGTGGCTGCAGGCGGTGGCGTACCGGCCCGTCTTCACCTGGGCGCCGTAGAAGACGGTCGCGATCTGGTTCGAGCCGAGGTAGTTGTCCTCGTCCCAGGTCAGCACCAGCAGGCTGTTGTTGGCCTTGGCCCACTGCGCGTAGCCGTCCAGCCCGTTCTTCGTCCAGGTGTCGCCCGTACCGACCGCGCAGTCGTGCATGTCGTTGCACAGGTTGGGCACGACGAAGGACAGCCGGGGCAGCGCGCCGTAGTTCCCCTGGGGGAACTGCGCCCAGGTCTTCCCCGTGTTCAGCGGTACGTTCTTGAACGCGAACCACGGGTTGTGCTTCTGCGCGTACTTCCCGCTCGAACAGGTGGTGGACCCCTCGGCGGGCAGGTCCTCGTTGTACGTCGCGAAGGTCTTCCCGGCCGCGATGACCTCCTGGCCCAGGTTGGCCGCGGTCATCGACTGCGCGGTGTAGCAGCTGTCGCCGGTGATGCCCTGGGTGGCCCCGGAGAAGAGGTTGAAGTAGTTGGGTTGGCTGGGGTGCGTCAGCGCCTTCATGCCGGTCAGGCTCGCGCCGCCGTTCGCCAGCTGGTTGATGTAGGGCGCGCCGGAGTTGCCGATGATGTCGCCGTACTGCTTGTTCTCGAAGACGACGACCACCACGTGGTCGTAGGCGGGGAGCGCGGCAGCGGCGGCGGGACCGGCCTCGGCGGCCTGCGAGGTGGCCGCGGTGAGCGCGCCGAGCAGGCCGAGCGCGCCGAGCGCCGCGCCGAGCGTGGCGCCGAGCCCGGACCGGCGGGCCCGTGGGGTCCGGATCCGGGGCCGGGGCGCGGCGCCCGGTGAAGGTCTCGACGGGGGAACGGTTTCGGGCACCGGTACGGGCATGGTCGTGTCTCCTTCGTGAGGGGTGGTGACGGGTGACTCTCGTGCTCCGGTCATTCCTCGCGCCGGGCCGCACCGGTCACGGCGATGTTCAGGAACCGCGGTACGGGACGCCCGCGCGCGCGGAACCGCGCCGCCACCGCCGCCCGTACGTGCGCCACGCGCTCCTCGGGTAGCCGCAGCAGCACCGCCCGCCCCGGGCGGGCGCCCGGGTGCCAGACGTCCAGGGCCCCGGCCCGCCGCGCGTCGGCCGCGACCCGGTCCCGGTCCGCCGCCCGGTCGGCGCCCGCCCCGCGCAGGGCGACCAGCACCAACCGGCTGCCCGACCCGGCCGGGTCGAAGGCGACGTGGCGCGGGGGCCCCTCCCCGTCCGGCCCGGCGGCGGGCCGCAGGGCGTGGCCCGGCCGGGCGAAGAGCACGGCCCGGCGCAGCGCGTCGTCCCCGTCCGGCAGCGCCCGCGCCAGCAGGCGGCCGAGGCCCGCCCGCGGAGGCCGCGCGGTCGGGTCGGAGCGCAGGTGCGCGTCGGCCACGGCCAGCGCGACCGCGCAGTCCGCCGGTTCCGCCACGGCCAGTCCGGCGGCCGCGGTGAGCGAGCCCTGCACGTGCAGGTCGGTCCCGCCGCGCCCGTACCCCGCGAGGGCCAGGGCCCGCAGCAGGGCGTACGGCCGCTCGGCCCAGGCCGGGGCGGTGGCCGGTGGCCCCGACAGGGCCAGGGGCAGATCGCAGCCGTGCGCGGGATGGCTCAGCGAACTGAGCCGTACGACGCCGTCCTCGCGGGGCGCCGCCGCGGCGGCCACCGGCCACCCGGCCGCCGCGACCAGTCCGGACGCACCGAGACGGAAGGCGTGCGGGGCGCTCCACACGGCGGTGGGCGGCCTGCCGTGCGCGGCCTCCAGGGCGTAGGCGACGAGGCGGAACAGCGGGTCGGCGGTGGCGCTCCGGGCCAGGTCCGGCCCGCCCGCCGCGCCGGTCATCGGCCGACTCCCGGGGCGCCGGGCGCGGGGTGGTCCTTGCGCGCCAGCATCCGGTAGGCGTTGCCGCCCTCTCCCCGGCGGGCGGCGGCGCTGCGGACCGCGTCGAGCACCGCCGCGCCCGCGAAGCAGGGCAGCGCGGCCGCCCGGACCACGTGGCGCAGGGCCCGTCGGCCGCGCGGGACGGCGGGGGACCAGGGACTGCCGGGATCCGGGGCGAGCCGGGTCACCGTGAGCGCCACCGCGCCCAGGAAGTCGTTGCCCTGGTGAGCCGGTCCGTGCTCCTCGGCCAGCACGGTGAACCCCCGCTCGGCCAGTGCCCCGCGCAGGTTCGCCGCCGGGATCAGGTGCTGGTGCTGGGGCTGGAACCAGGGCAGCCAGGCCGGGCCGAGCAGCCGCGCCATCCGGGAGGTGGGGTCCGGCAGTTCGATGGCCAGGTGCCCGCCCGGCGCGAGGACGGCGCCGGCCGCGTCCAGCTCGGCGAAGGGATCCCGGGTGTGCTCCAGGTAGTGGTACATGCTGACCACCTCGTACTGGCCCGCCAGTTTGGCCGCGAACTCCGGGAACTGGCCCTGGAACCCGACGTCCACCCAACCGCGCCGCTCCGCCCCGCGGACCCCGTCGCCCATGTCCAGCCCGTCGAAGCGGGTCCGCGGCCAGACGGACCGCGCCGCGTTGCAGAAATGGCCGTGCCCGGTGCCGACGTCGAGCCAGGAGCCGGGACCGGCCGCCGCGACGTGCGGGCGCAGCATCTCGGCGCGGTCCCGGTAGGTGCCTCCCATGCTGCCGAAGACCGTGCCCGCGCCCTCGCCGCCCCGGCCGTCGTAGAAGTCCCGGTAGTAGAACTCCAGCCCGTCCGGGCTGAGTCGGGGATTCTGGAAGACGTGGGCGCAGTCCCCGCACCGCTCCAGGACGAACCGGCCCGGCTTGCCCTGGAGCAGGTCGGGCACCGTGACCCGGACGGCGAGCCGCCGCGACCCGCACCAGGGGCAGTCGGCGCGGCGCGGTTCGAGGAAACGGTCGGTCCCGGCGGCCAGTTCGCGCCCGTAGCGCTCCGCGCGATCCTCGTGGTCGCCGTCCCGGGCCCCCGCCGCGCCGGACCCGCCGGTGGCCGCGGCGGCCAGGGCGGTGCGCAGGGCGGCGTCGAGCGAGCGCAGTGGCCGGGCGGCGGTGTCCCGGGCCAGCGAAGCGGGCCGCAGGGGTCCGGCCGGGCCGCCCAGGACGGCGTAGGGCTGGAGCCAGTACAGCCCCGCCGCCAGCTTGCCCCACGGGCCCCGGCGCAGCGACGCCCAGGCCAGCAGCGCCAGCCCGGCGAACTGCGCCGCGGCCAGCGCTCCCGGCGCCAGCCCGTGGGCGCGCAGCTGGGCGGCGTCGGCCCGCCGCGGCCCCGGACCGCAGGACAGGCCCGGGGCGACTGCCATCGAGGTGGCGTCCGGCGCGTACTCCTTCAGCGTGCGGACGAGGGCGACCAGCCGCGCCGGGTCGGCCCCCGCCGCCGGGTCGAGGTCGAGCCCGGCCCGGGCCAGCACCTCCTCGGCGACCAGGACGGCGTATCCGGCCCCCCGCCCCTGCGCGAGCCGGTCGCCCCGGTACCCGGCCGGGTCCACCAGCCGCAGGAGCCCCAGGGCCGATTCGGCGCCCAGGTCGGCCGGGATCAGGTCCAGGACGCGCAACCCCTCCCGCTCGGCGTGCGCGCAGGCGCCGAGGAAGGTGGCGGAGTCGGGCTCGACCCCGCGCGCGGTGAACAGCCGCCACCCGGCGGGCACCGGCGCCCCGACCGGGGCCGGAGCGTCCGCCAGGACGGGCAGGGATCCGAGCCGCCGACGGGCGCGCACGGTGCCCGCGCCGAGGGCGGCGATCAGCAGCGCGGGGGCCGCGGAGCGGGCCGCGGAGCGGGGCGTGGCGATCGGCTTCACAGCGTCTTCTCCAACCGGTCGGCCGCGGCGGCGGCTCCGCCCGCCGCGGTGAAGGAGGCCTGGATGCGCCGGGCGGCCCGGCGGGGGCCGGGCTCGTCCAGGACGGCGGTCAGCGCGTCGCGGACCTCCTCGGCCCGGACCCGGCCGAACCGCACCCGCACCCCGGCGCCCGCGTCGGTGACCTGGCGGGCCACGATCGGCTGGTCGTCCCGGATCGGCGCGACCACCAGGGGCAGTCCGTGCGCGAGGGCCTCGCACACGGTGTTGTGGCCCGCGTGGCAGACCACCGCGTCCAGGTGCGGCAGCAACTCCAGCTGCGGGACCCGCTCCTGGAGCAGCACGGTGTCGAAGGGCGGCGCCCCGCCGGGCGCGTGCGGGTGCGCCCGGGGCAGGCGTCCCACCAGGTCGGCGGGGGCGGCAAGGACCAGCTGCACCGAGCCGCCCAGCCGCTCGGCCGCGCCCAGCACGGCGGCGTAGAACCGGGCGCCCGCGGCGCCGTTGAGCGTCCCGAGGGACACCAGGACGCGCCGCCGGTCCGGATCGAGGCGCCGCCAGGGGAAGTCGGGACCGGCCGGGCGCGCCCCGAAGGCCGGCCCGACGAAGGCGTAGTGCCCGGGGAACATGTCCTGCGCGCCGATGAGTTCCCGGGTGGAGAAGACCAGTACGAGCCGGTCCGAGAAGCGCGGGTCCCAGCCCGCCGCCCCGTCGCCCCCGGCCCCCAGCTCGGCCAGCAGGTCCGCGATCCGCTGCGCCACCCACTCCCCGACCCGCGGGAACCCCTCGAAGGGGCGGGCGAACTCGGCCGACGTACTGGCCGAGGTGACCCAGGGCACGCCCAGGCGGCGCGCCACCACCGGTCCGGCCAGGGCCTGTTGATCGGCGACCAGCAGGTCCGGCCGGAAGTCGCGGACCGCCCGCGTCACCCCCGGCGCCATCGCCCGGGCCAGCGGCACCAGGGCCTCCTCCCAGAGGAAGCGCAGCGCGCCGACCCCGCGCAGGTCGCGCCAGCGCTCGTGCAGATCGGCGTACCCGCCACCGCCCGCGGAGCCCGACCCGGAGGGGACCGCGTCCCCGGCCGGCAGGACGCGGGCGCCATCGGGCAGGAGGGCGGCCAGCGCCGCGCCCGGCCCCGTCCAGGCGACCTCGTGCCCGCGGCCCGCGAGCTCGGCGCCGACGGCGGCCGTCGGATTGACGTGCCCCGCCAGGGGCGGAACCACGAAGAGCACCCTCATCGGACCAGGGCTCCCGTCCGGAGCGCCGCGACCTCGTCGAGGTGGGCGAGTACGGACTTGCGCAGGGCCCCGCTGCTCTCCTTGAGCACGTCGTGCCCGAGGCCCGGCAGGATCTCCACACAGCACGGGCCCGTCGCGTGCTCGGCCAACTCCATCACCCCCGGCACCAGTTCGGAGTGCTCGCCGCAGACCGCGAGCACCGGACAGCGCAGCCGCGCGTAGTCGGCCGGGGCGAACACCCGCCCCGCGGCGACGTCGTCGATCAGCGTGGTGCGGTTGAGCAGTTCATCGGCGATCGAGGTGAGGGCGGCCGCCTTGCGCAGCCGCAGCGCCCGCAGCTGGGCGGGTACCGCGCTGTCCTCCAGGCTCAGCGCGGCGGCCGACAGCGTGTCCACCATGTTCTCCACCCAGGCGCCGCTCAGCGGCGGTTCGAGCAGGGTCAGGCCCGCGACGAGGTCGGGCCTGGCGAGCGCGGCGTGCACGGCGAGCGTGCCGCCGTAGCTGTTGCCGACCAGGTGGACGGATCGGTGCGCCAGGCCGAGTGCGCCGAGCAGGGCGACCAGGTCGCGCACGGCCGTGGCGCTGTCGTAGCCCGAGGTCGGCCGCCCGGTGCGGCCGTGGCCGCGCAGGTCGTAGAGGACCACCTCGTGGCCGGAGCGGGCGACGGGCACGGCGAGCGGGCAGTAGAAGGAGGAGAGGTTGTCGACGACCAGCCCGTGCAGGAAGACGACCACGGGCCGGTCCGCGGCGTCGGCGCCCGCGGCGGCGGGCAGTCGCTGGACGTGGAAGTCGACGCCGTCGGCGAGGACGTGGGCCACGGCGGCCTCAGCCGGCCGTGACGGTGTGCGCGGCGGCCCCGCCGGATCCGGCGGGCGAGCGGTGCGCGACGCGGCCGATGTGCGTCACGAGGTCGCCCAGGGACATGGCGAGGATGGCCTCCATGTCCTTCTCGGCGAGGAAGCCCATCAGGTCGACGTCGGCGCCGTAGCGCTCGTGGAGCCGCTCGGCGAGGGCGACGAACTCGATGCTCTCCAGGGCCAGGTCGTCATTGAGGGTGGTGCCCATCGAGACCTCTTCCGCCAGCAGGAACTCGTCGCCGACGATCTCGACGAGCATGCCGGTGATCTCGGCGAGGATCCGGGCGTGGGCACCGGCCGCGCCGGGTGCGCGGTCGGGAGCGGGAGGGAGGGTGGAGCCGGGGACGGGGGCGTCAGATGCCATGGCTGAACTCCGTTGGGTGGGCGGGGGGACGGGGGGATGCGGTCGGGGGCGCGGTCCACGCCACGATGTGATCGAGGGGCGGGCCGCTCGGGGCGGGCAGCACCGCGGTCCGTACGAGCCGGGCGCGCCCGTCCGGGGCCAGCACCCGCAGCCCGTCGGGCTCCAGCGAGGTCACCCGCCACGCGCGCGGCCGGCCGCCCAGCCCCGTGCCCGCCGCCTTGGCCGCGGCCTCCTTGGCGCACCACAGCGCGGTGAGCGCGGTCGCCGCGTCGGCGCCGTCCCGCTCCGCCAACTGCCGTGCCAGCGCCTCCTCGTCGGATCCGAACGCGATCCGGAGCAGGGCTGCGGGGTCGGTGCTCACCGTCTCCACGTCGATGCCGACGGGGCCGGTGGGGTGCGCGAGGGCGACGGCGAGCCGGTCCTTGTGCGCCAGCGAGAGGTGCGCCCCGGCGGCGAGCGGGCCCCCGGGCACCGGGCGGCCGTGCGCGTCGTTGCCGACGGGCACCTCGACCGGGAACACGGGACCCGCCCCGCCGTCCCACAGGAGCTGGCGCAGCGCGTCCTTGGCGGCGATCCGCCCCAGCAGCCAGGGTGCGCGGGCCCGGGGCGCGAGCCCCTCGTAGACGGCGCGTTCGGCCGCGCCGAGGTAGCGGCGCATGACCAGCTCCTGCGAGGCGGGGTCGGTCCAGCGGCGCCGGGCCGCGCACCAGCCGCCGGGCTGGGGTTCGCCGATCCCGCACACCTCCGGGGTGAACTTCATCGGCCACACCCGCTCGTCGGCGGCGAAGCGGCGGTACGTCCACCCCTCGATCCGGGCCCACGGGGCGCCGCCGCTCGCGCCCCCGCCGGGCGGGCACCGCAGCTCGACGTCGCCGAGCACGGTCAGGTTGCGGACCTCGCGGACCCGGGCGACCGCCTCGACGAGCGTGCCGGGGGCGGGCGGGGGGCCGTAGAAGCGGATCCGCTCGATGGTGGCGGGGAAGACCAACCGGTCCACCGGGAGCCGCAGTTGCATCCAGTGGCCGAAGAGCTGTCCGGCGGCGTCGAGCAGGGCGCCGGGGGCGGGGAGCGCGCGCAGCACGCCCCGGATGCCGTCCGCGGCCACCGCACCGACCTCGTGCACCCCGGCGAACCCCGGCCCGTGGAACATCCACCGGTCACGGTAGAGCGCCCGCGCGCTCACCGGGGCCGGCCGTTCGCCGGTGAGCGGCCGGGGCCCGCCGGACTCGCGCGGGGCGGGCGGTGCCTCGTACCGGGTGCCGAGCAGCACGGTCACCACGGCGCCGTCGCCGAGGGTGACGCGGACCCGGCCGGGCCCGTCCGACCGCACGCCGACCTCGATCCGGACGGCGGGCTCGACGGCCAGCCAGCGCAGCGCCCGCACGTCCGCGTAGCCGACCACCACGCTGCCGGCGGGCGCGGTGCGCAGGGCGGCGTCGGCCGCGAGCTCCAACATGGTGGTCATGGGAACGACGGGGAAGCGGTCGGAGTCCTCGGGCCAACCGGCGGGCTGCTCGTAGACGCAGTGGTCCCGGACGTACGCCATTGTCTCCAGGGAGAGCGTGAGGGAGGTGGTCGCTCGCGGCGCGGGGGCCGGGGGCTGCCAGGCCTCGGTGACCGTCCGGGCGGCCGCGCGGGCCTCGTCGAGGACCGCGTCCAGGGCGGACAGCAGGGCCGGGGCGGGCATCGGATCCGCCGAGGGGCGCTCGGGCCCGGGCGGGGCCGGGTCCGCCGCGCGGGCGGCCCCCGCACCGGCCGCCGGGGCCAGCAGTCCGCGGGCCGCGCCGCCGAGCCGGACCAGCGGCGAACCGAGGTCCAGGGGCGCCCCGGGCCGGGCCGCCCGCGCGGTGGCGGGCGGGGGAGCGGGCAGGGCGACCCGTTCCCCCGGCGGCGGCGGCGCCGTCGACGGCTCGGCGAGCCGTTCCCAGCGCGGGGCCGAGCCCTCCGCCCACAGCGCGGCGGCCGTGCGGCGCAGCGCCGCCGTGCCCGTCAGCCGTGGGGCGGAGGTCGCGACCGCCAGGTGGGGCCGGTCGCGCAGGGTGTCCTCGACGAACCCCGGCAGGCTGCCGGGGCCCATGGCCACGAAGGCCCGCACGCCCGCCTCCTCGTACAGCCGCAGCACCAGGGTCCGGAAGTCGACCGGCTCCAGGAGGTGCCGCACCACCAACTCGCGCACCTCGCCGGGCGCCTGGGGGAAGGGGGAACCGGTGGTCGCCGACCACACCGGCACGGTGGCGGGCGTCAAGGGGAGCCGGTCGAAGGCGGCGCGCACCTGCCCGAGGTACGGCTCCCACATCGGGGTGTGGAAACCGGACCGGAACGGCAGCTCCTGACCGAGCACCCCTTCCCGGGCCAGCCGCTCCAGCACCGCGGCGACCTGCGCCGGGTCACCGCAGATCACCGACTGGTGCGGGCAGTTGTCGTGACTGACCACCACCCGGTCCGCACCGTGCAGGGCCGCCGCGGCCCGCCGCGCCCCGCAGCCGAGGGCGGCGTACACGAGGTCGGGCACGGTGAGCGAGCCGGGCCGCAGCGAGCCGAGGAAGTCGTCCACGGCCCGCTGCGGATACATCCCGGCGGCCACCATCGCCGCCCATTCGCCCAGGCTGTGGCCCGCCAACACATCGGCCTCGATGCCCAGTTCCGGCAGCACGCGGGCGAAGAAGCGGCCGGTGGCGAGGGCGTCGAGGGCCCGCTCGATCAGTTCGCCGCCCCGGCCGAGCCGGGGCCGCTCCAGCGCGAACCGGTCCGCCACGTCGTCGAGGACGGGCGTGAACTCCGGCTCCAGGCCCGGGAAGAGGAAGGCCACCCGGCCGCGGGGCGCGCCGTCGCCGGATCCTGCCAGCAGCGGCTCGGGGGTGAACCACACGTCGCCGCGCCCGCGCCAGGCGCGCCCGCGCGCCAGCACCTTGGCGGCCAGCGCGAGCCGCTGCGGGGTCGGTCCGAGCACGGCGAGCCGGTACGGACCCCCCTGGTCCGGGCGTGCGTCCGGGCGTGCGTCCGGGCCCGAGTCCGGGGCCGCGTCCCCTCCCGGGTCCCCGTCCGGGGCCGGGGCGGACCGGGTCGCCGCCGCGAGGAGCTCCGCCAGCCGCTCCGGGGTGCTCGCGCCCAGCAGGAGCACGCCGTCCCGCGCACCGCGCTCGCCGGCCGCCGGGGCGCCCACCGCCCCCCGCCCGGCCGATCCCCCCGCGCCGGGGCCCGCGCCGAGCGGCAGGAACCGGCGCCCGGGAACCGCGCGCCGGGTGGCCGCCGCCCCCGGAGCCTCCTCCAGCACCACGTGCGCGTTGATCCCGCCGAAGCCGAAGGCGTTCACCCCCGCCCGCCGGGGCGCCGCGCCCCGCTCCCACGGCTCGGCCGCCGTCACCGGGCGCATCCGGGTGCGCGCGAGGGCCTCGTGCGGTTCCTCCAGGTGCAGGGTCGGGGGCAGCACCCCCTCGTGCACCGCGAGCGCCGCCTTGATCAGGCCCGCCATGCCCGAGGACTGCATCGTGTGCCCGAGCATCGACTTCACCGAGCCGAGCCCCACCGGCCGCCGCCCGGCCCCGGGCGGCCCGAACACCCGCGCCAGGGTGGCGAGTTCCGCCGCATCCCCCACCGGGGTGCCGGTGCCGTGCGCCTCCAGCAGGCCGAGCGCGTCGGCGGCCAGCGGGTCCAGGCCGGCCTCCCGCCAGGCCCGCTCCAGCGCCCGTACCTGCCCCTCGACCAGGGGGCTCATCAGGCTCGCCGCCCGGCCGTCCCCGGCCACCCCGGTGCCGCGGACCACGGCGTAGATCCGGTCGCCGTCCCGCTCCGCGTCCGCCAGCCGCTTGAGCAGGACCACCCCGGTGCCCTCCGACAGCAGGGTGCCGTCCGCCCGGCGGTCGAAGGGGCGGATCCGCTCGCTCGGGCTCAGCGCGCGCAGCTGGGTGAACACGCTCCACAGCGTGGCGATGTGGCAGTGGTGGGCGGCGCCCGCGACCACCAGGTCGCACCGCCCGCCCGCCAGCAGCGCCACGGCCTGGTCCACCGCCAGCAGCGAGGAGGCGCAGGCGGCGTCCAGGGTGTAGGCGGGCCCGCGGAAGTCCAGCCGGTTCGCCGTTCGGGCCGCGGTGAAGCTCGGCACGAGCCCGATGGAGGCGTCCGGGCGCTCCGGGCCCAGGGCGTCCTGGAAGGCGGCGCGCACCTCGGCGATCCGCCGCTCGCCGAGGTCGGGCGCCAGCTCGCGCAACGTCTGGGCCAACTGGTGCGCGGTGCGCACGCGTTGGTCGAGCCGGGCGGTGGCCACCCCCATGAAGCCGCCGCGCCCGAGCACCATCGCGATCCGGGACCGGTCGGCGGGCAGCCGGTCGTCCCCGCCCGCGTCCGCGATCGCCTCGGCCGTCGCGTGCAGGGCGAGCAACTGGTCCGGCTCGGCGCCCTCGACGGTGGCGGGCATGATGCCGAACCGGGTCGGGTCGAAGGTCGCCAGCCCGTCCACGAAGCCGCCCCGGCGGCAGTAGAACCGGTCGCCGACCGCGGGCCCCTCGGCACCCGACGGGTCGTAGTAGACCTCCGGGTCCCAGCGGTCCGGGGGCACGTCGCCGATGGCGTCCGTACCGGCGAACAGGTTGCGGCGGTAGGCGGCGAGGTCGGCGGCCCCGGGGAAGACGGCGCCCATCCCGACGATCGCGGCGTCCGTCGGGCGCGGTCCGCGGCGCGGCTCAGCCACGGCCGTCCACCCCGTCCGGCTGCGCGGCGGCCATCAGGACCACCTGCGCGTCCCGCTCCGCGTCCGCCCGTCCGGCGGGCGCGGTGAGGCGCGCGACCTCGGCCAGGAAGGCCCGCGTCCCCTCCTGCGGGCCGATCAGCGGGATGCCGCGCCGGGCGTAGTCGCGCTCCAGCTCGGGCGTGACCATGCCGCCCGACTCGGCGGCCCACGGCCCCCAGTCGATCGCCAGTACCCGGCCGGGGAAGGTGTCCGCCCAGGCCCGGGCGAAGCCGTCCAGGGCGTCGTTCGCGGCGGCGTAGTCGCACTGGCCGCGGCTGCCGAAGACGCCGGCGACACTGGCGAACAGGACGAGGAACGAGGGGGGCGGGGTCGCGCCGTGCTCGGCGGCCGCCGCCGCGAGGTGCCGGGCCCCGGCCACCTTCGTCGCGAACACCTCGGCGAAGGCAGCCGGTTCCTTGTCGGCGAGCAGTGCGTCGCGCAGCCTGCCGGCGCCGTGGACGATGCCGTCGAGCCGCCCGTGCCGGGCGCGCACGTCGGCCACGACGGCCCGCACGGCGCTCTCGTCGGTGACGTCCGCGCGGTGGTAGCGCACCGAGGCGGCGGACCCGGCGAGGGCGCGCAGCGTGGCGCGGACCTCGCGCTCGGCGAGGACGCGCGTGGCGGCCGCCTCGATCTCGGCGGGCCTGCGCAGCCCCGCGGAGATCAGCGCAGCGCGGAGCGCGACCCGGTCGTGGGCCTGGGCGAACGCGTCCTCCTCGGGCCCCGGTTCGGCGCTGCGCCCGAGCAGCTCGACGTGGCAGCCGGTGGTACGGGCCAGCGCGAGGGCCGCGCGCGCGGTGATCCCCCGGGCGCCGCCGGTCAACAGCACCACCGACTCCGGGCCCAGCGGCAGCCGCTCGGGGTCGGCGTCGGCATCGGGGCCGACGTCCGCCGGGACCGTACGCAGGCACACCCGGACCCCGTCCGTGCCGTACCCCACGGACACCGGGCCGCCGGGGGAGTCGAGTTCGGCGAGCAACCGGGCCGCGAGCCGGTCGGGCCGGTCCTTCGGGTCGACGTCCACCGCGCGCAGCAGCACGCCGGGGTACTCCAGGGCCGCACCGCGCGCGAAGCCGTGCAGCCCGGCACCGGCGGCCGCGTCCGCGCCGCCGCCCGCCCGGTGCCCGAACCTCCCCCCGCCCCCGCTGACCAACAGCAGCCGCGGCACCCCGCCGAGCAGCGCCCGCCGGATCGCCGCGAACCTCCCGGGCAGCACCGGCTCGGCCCCGCCCCGCAAGGCGCTGAGGTCCACCAGCCCGTCCAAGCCACCCGACCCGTCATGTCGCTCCGGCCCGTCCGGCGCGTCCGGCGCACCCGCCGGGGTCACCGGGGCCGGTGGCTCCGGACGGTCGGACAGGGCGTCGACCTCCGCGCCGCGGGCGCGCAGGAGGGCGGTCAGCGCCAGGGCCACGCCCTGGCCGTCCCCGACGATGCCGTACCGCCGCCCGGTCAGGTCGTCGGCCACGGGCCCGGTGGGGTCGGCGGGCACCACAGCCGGCGTCGACCTCCGCACGCGGACCCCGTCCCGTACGGGCTCCACCGGTCGCTCCCGCGTCGCCCGCTCCGGCGGCGCGCCCCCGGCGGGGCCGCTCTCCCCGGTCGGCGCCCGGTCGGGGTCCGCGGCCCGGCGGGTCGTGATCCATTCCACGATGCCGCGCAGGGTCTTGATCCGGGCCAGTTCCTCCACCGCGGACTCCGCCGAGCCGTCGGCGGTGCGGGGGAGCCCGATCCGGTCGGCCAGCGCGCCGATGATCTCGACGCGCTTGATGGAGTCCACGGACAGGTCCGCCTCCAGGTCGAGTTCCGGGTCGAGCATGTCCAGCGGGTAGCCGGTCCGCCGGTGGACGATGTCGAGGACCACCTCCATCACCTCGGCGGCCGTCACCACGGCGGGAACGGCCGGCTCCGCCACCTCTATCGGCCCGGCCGCCACCTCTATCGGCCCGGCCGCCACGGCCAGGGCCTCCGGCGCGGTGGTGGCCGCCGGGGCCGCGGGGGCCACCGCACCCGCGCTCGCCCCCGCTCCCAGGAAGCCGAGCAGGACGTCGCGCTGGGCCGCGACCAGTTCGCGGGTGCCGTCCAGGTACGCCAGTACCGCCGCTTCCCGGGCGCGGGACCCGTTCCCCGCGGGCCCGGGGGCCTCGACCGCCGGGGGAGGGGTCACCCGGCGCGCCGGGCGCAGGCCGCCCGCCACCGGTTCGCCGTCGGCCGTGCGGACCAGGTGGCCGTCCACCAGCCAGCCCGGACGGCGCGGCGCCCGCTCGGGCAGGGCGGCGGTCCGCCCCCGCCACAGCGCGTCCGGCGCCACCGGTACGCCCGCGGCGACGAGTTCCGCCAGCGCGGTGACGAGGCGGATCAGACCGTGCTCGCCGGGCACCTCCAACGGCACGACCGCGCAGGGCCGTTCGGGCCCGAGGATCTTCTCCACCAGGGCGCTGAGCACCCGCCCGGGCCCGGCCTCCACGAAGGTCCGCACGCCCGCCGCGTACATCGCCTCGATCTGTTCCACGAACCGCACGGGGCGGCCCACTTGGCGGGCCAGCTCCTCCCGTACGGCGTCGGCCCCCGCCGGATACGGGCGCGCGGTGGCGTTCGACCAGACCGGCACGGCGGGATCGGCCACCGCCACGGCGGCCAGTTCGGCGGCGAGGGCCTCGGCCGCCCCGGCGACCACCGGGCTGTGGAAGGCGCAGGCCACCGCCAGCGGCTGGGCCGAGAGCCCGGCGGCCCGCAGCTCCCGCACCGCCGTGTCCACCGCGGCCGTCGGGCCCGACACCACGCACTGGCGGGGCGCGTTGTGGTTGGCCACCACGCAGCCCGCCCGCTCCGCGACGGCCCGGACCTCCTCGGGCGCACCCGTCACGGCGGCCATCGCCCCGGGATCCGCCCCGGCCGCGTCGAGGATCGCCCGGGCCCGGCGCGCGCTCAGCCGCAGCAGGCCGTCCGTGTCGTAGGCGCCGGCCGCCCACAGGGCCGTCAGCTCGCCGTACGAGTGCCCCGCCACGCAGTCGGGCCGTACGCCGAACTCCCCGAGCAGCAGGTGCGCCGCCGCCCCGGCCAGGCCGAGGGCGGGCTGGGCGATCCGGGTGTCGGTCACCGCGTCCCGCAGGCCGGTGCGCCCGGGCCCGGTGAAGGCGGTCGGCGGGAACATCGCCGACGTGACCGCCGCGGGCGCCCGGTCCAGCAGCCCGCGCAGCGCCGGGAACGCCACGAAGAGGTCGCCCAGCATGCCGGGCCGCTGACTGCCCTGGCCGGGGAAGAGGAAGGCGACCCGCCCGGGGTCGGCCCCCTCCGGCCGGACGTACACCCCCTCGCCCGGGGTGAAGTCCCGCGCCCGCGCCAGCCGGTCCGCCAGCTCCTGCGGCCCGCTCGCGAGCACGGCCACCCGCACCGGACCGGAGCCGCGCGCCGCCTCCGCCGCCAGGTCCCGCAGCGCCCACGGCCGCCCGGCGCCCTCGTTCTCCTCCAGCCGGGCGGCGAGCCGGGCCATCGCCCGCCCGGCGGCCCTGCGGTCCGCGCCCCGGAAGCAGAACAGCTCCACGGGCCAGGCCGCCACCGCGTGCCCCGGCTCCTGCGCTCCCGCGTAACCGGCCAGCACCGCGTGGTAGTTGGTGCCCCCGAAGCCGAAGGCGCTGACCCCCGCGAACCGCCGCTCCACCGGCACCGGCCACGGCCGGGCCTCGGTGTCGAAGCGGAAGGGGCTCGACGCGCCCTGCCAGGCCGGGTTCGGCGTGCTCAGGAGCGCGGTCGGCGGCCGCACGCCCGTGTGCACCGCCCAGGCGGCCTTGATCAGCCCGGCCAGCCCGGCCGCGCACTTGGTGTGCCCGATCTGCGATTTGACCGACCCCAGCGTGCACCCTCCGGCCCGGGCGCCCG
Source organism: Streptomyces sp. NPDC059917 (assembly GCF_042730635.1). Classification (NCBI taxonomy): domain Bacteria; kingdom Bacillati; phylum Actinomycetota; class Actinomycetes; order Kitasatosporales; family Streptomycetaceae; genus Streptomyces; species Streptomyces sp. NPDC059917. Next base: position 26,040 of record NZ_JBHWLC010000052.1, on the reverse strand, counting down.
CGTCGGCGAACACCACGCCGAGCACGGTCAGTTCGGTGCTGTCGCCCACCACCGTGCCGGTGCCGTGCGCCTCCACCAGCCCCACCTCGGCCGGGGAGACACCGGCCCGCGCGTAGGCCCGCTCCAGGGCCCGGCGCTGCCCCTCCGGGCGGGGCGCGGTCAGACCGAGGGAGCGGCCGTCGCTGGACGCGCCGACCGACTTGATCACGGCGTACACCCGGTCGCCGTCCCGCTCCGCGTCCGCCAGCCGCTTGAGCACCAGCGCGCCGACGCCCTCGCCGAGCGCGATCCCGTCGGCGCCCGCGTCGAAGGGGCGGCAGCGCCCGCTGGGGGACAGCGCCCGCACGGAGGCGAACATCAGGTAGTCGTTGATCCCGTTGTGCACGTCCGCCCCGCCGCACAGCACCATGTCGCTGTCCCCGTCGCGCAGTTGGCGGCAGGCGAGGTCGAGGGCGGCGAGCGAGGAGGCGCAGGCGGCGTCGACCGTGCAGTTCGCGCCCCCGAGGTCGAGCCGGTTGGCGACCCGCCCCGCGATCACATTGGCGAGGACGCCGGGGAAGGAGTCCTCCGTCAGCCGCGGCAGCTGCTCGTCCAGCTCGGGCGGCAGCGCGCCCAGGTACGCCGGGTGCAGGGCGCGCAGCCCGTAGGCCCCCGCCAGCTCCGTACCGGCCTCCGCGCCGAAGACCACCGAGGTGCGGGCACGGTCGAAGGCGCGCCCCGTGCCGTAGCCCGCGTCCGCCAGGGCCCGGGCGGAGATCTCCAGGGCCAGCAGCTGCACCGGCTCGATCCCGGACAGGGAGGAGGGCGCGATGCCGTGCGCGAGCGCGTCGAAGGGCAGCGCCGGGAGGAACCCGCCCCAGCGGGACGGCGTGCGCTCCCCGGCCCGGGCGGGGTCGGCGTCGTAGTACAGCTCCGGGTCCCACCGCCCCGCCGGAACCTCCGTCACCGCGTCCGTCCCGGCGAGGACCTGGGCCCAGAAGGCGTCGAGGTCGGGTGCGCCCGGGTAGGCGCAGGCCATGCCCACGATCGCGACGTCCAGCGGATCGCCGGCCCCGCCGTCCCCGCCCGGCTCCGCGGCCCGCGCGAGGTGCCGGGCCCGCTCCCGCAGCAACTGCGTCGCGCCCGTGGTCACTTCGTGGTGCAGCGCGGCCACCGTCGTGGTGCCGCTGCGCAGGGTCGCCGCCTGGCCGAGCATGAACAGGCCCTCGGCGCGCTGCCGTTCCTCGCCGACCGGCTCCGCGGCCGCCCCGCCCACGGGGTGTCCCAGCCCCTTGCTGGCGATCCGCAGCCGCCCGAGGTTGAGCCGTTCCAGCTCCTCCCACACCCGGCGCGGCTCGGCCCCCTCCCGCTCCAGCCGCCGCCGGGTGCTCGCGAAGGCCCCGGCGTACGGGGTGGGCGCGCAGCGCGTGGCGTGTCCCGGCGCGGTGTGCAGCAGGACGGTGTCCGTGCACTCCAGGGCCGCCCGCTGGAATCCGGGCAGGACCGCGCCCGCCGCGACGGCCTCCTCGGTGAACAGGTACGCCGTGCCCATCAGCACCCCGAACCGGGCGCCGCGCTCCACGAGCGGCGCCGCGGCGGCGGCCGCCATCGCCGCGGACCGGGCGTCGTGGATGCCGCCCGCGAACAGCACGTCCAGGGAGCCCGGTTCGCCGTCCGCGAGCAGCAGCTCCACCTGCTCCTCCCACAGCGGGAAGGAGGCGCGCGGCCCCACGTGCCCGCCGCACTCCAGCCCCTCGAAGACGAAGCGCCGGGCGCCCTCGGCGAGGTAGCGCTCCAGCAGCGCGGGCGAGGGCACGTGCAGGTGCGTGCGGATCCCCGCCGCCTCCAGCGGGGCGGCCTGCGCCGGACTGCCACCGGCGACGATCGCGTACGGGGGGCGCACGTCCGCCACCGCGGCCAGTTGCTCCCGGCGCAGCTCGGGCGGCGCGAAGCCGAGCAGCCCGACCCCCCAGGGGCGACCGGCCAACCGGTCGGCGGTCTCGGCCAGCAGACGGCGCACGTCCGCGCCCGCCATCACCGCGAGCGCCAGGTACGGCACCCCGCCCCCGTCCGCCACGGCCTCGGCGAAGGCCGCCTGGTCGCTGACCCGGGTCATCGGCCCCTGGGCGACCGGGAGGTGGGGGCGGTCGGGGCGCGGGCGCAGGGGAGCGCAGCGCGCCGCCGTCCCCGGCCGCTCCAGGACGGTGGCCCGGACGGCCTGGAGCACCCCGCCCGTGGTGCGGTGGCGCGCCGCGAGCCGGGCGGCGAAGGCTCCGTCCTGGCCGACGGGCAGCAGCTGCCGCGCGAGGCCGCGGGCCCCGAGCAGGAGCGCGGCGGGCCCCTCGGGCAGCGGGAGATCGGGTCGCGCGTACACCCGGTGGCCGTCGGCGATCCGGGTCTGCGAGGCGTCCATCCCCCGCAGCGCGTCGCTCACGTCGGCGGGCAGCGCGGCCTCGCCCTCGGTGGTCAGGGCGAGTTGTGCGTCGAGCACCACCCCGGCGGCCCCGCCCGCGACGGCGGCGGCCGCGGTGTGCGGGCCGATCCCGCCGCAGGCCAGTACGGGCACCGCGATCCGCGGCTCGCCGAGCAGCTGCTGGAGCAGCACGAAGGTGGTGGAGCCGCCGACCCGGCCGCCCGACTCGTGCCCCCGGGCCACGAGCGCGACCGCCCCCGCGGCGACCGCGGCCACGGCCTCCCCGGGTCCGGTGACCTCCGCCCAGACCCGCCGCCCGGCCCCGGCCCAGCCGCCCGGCGCCGCCTGCGGGTCCGCCAGCAGCACGGTGTCCACCTCGGCGGGCAGGTCGGCGGGGCCGAGGGGGCAGCCGTGCGGCACCCGGACCCCGTACGGGCGACCCAGCAGGCGGGCCAGCTCGGTGAAGGCGCGCCGGGCCGCGGCGGGGTCCCGGCCGAGGTCGAGGAGGCCGAGCGCCCCGGCCCGCTCGGCGGCGGTCACGATCCGCTGGTTGGGCTCCTCGAAGGGGCTGAGCGCGACCACCAGGTCACGGGTGGCGGCGGACGGAGCGGCCTGGGGGGTCACGGGCGGTCCTCTTCCGGTGGGGGGCTGAAGCAGTGCTGTGTGACATGTCGCGGTGTCTGGTGACGCTGGCGTGACGCGGCGCGGCAGTGCGTTTCGGCATCGGGCGGCCGGGACGCGCGGACGGCGACACGGACCGGGGCCACCGGGGTGGCGGGGCGCGGGGCGGGCCGTGCCGTCCACGGTTCGGGCGTCGGCGGTTCGGACGTACGCGGTTCGGACGTACGCGGTTGCGGGCGACCCGCCTCGGACCCGGCGGGCTTGAACGGTGGTCAAAGTCCCTGGACGCCGCGATGCATCGTGCGGTCGGCGTCCTGCACTGTCAACGGCCATGCGGAGGCGGGGCTTTCGCACCCGTCGATTTCCGGACCGCCGCGCCGGAGCCCGTCGGCGGGCCCGGATCCGGCCGCCCGCACCGCCCCGGCCTGCACCTTCGTCCCCGGGGGCGGGGCGCGGCGGCGGGCGGTTCGGCCCGCCGCCCCGGTGCGAGTCATGCCGCGGCGGTACGTCTTGTCGCCGACCGGGTATGACAGCCGCGCGGCGGCGGGAAGTTGTTCATCCCGTAGCCCCTTACACCTGGGTCATCGCGCGGTTACCGTCCGGTCATGACCCCCACACTCGCGCAGCTTCGCTACTTGGTGGCCGTCGCGGACTGCCGTTCCATCACCAGCGCCGCGGCCTCGGTCTTCGTCGCCCAGTCCGCGCTCTCCAGGGCCGTCCAGGCCATGGAACGGGACCTGGGGGTGGAGCTGCTCGCCCGCCGGGGGCGGGGGGTGGACCTCACCCCCGAGGGGGCCCGGGTCGTGCGGCTCGCCCGGACCGTGCTCGACGCCGTCGAAGCCATCGACGACATCGGCGCCGCCACCACCGGCGGCGCCCGGGCCACCCTCGTGGTCGTCGCCACCCCCACGCTGGCCCTGGACCTGGCCGCCGACCTGGTCCCCGCCTTCACCGAACGGCACCCGGGCATCGACGTGCGGCTCCAGCAGTACGACAGCCGCGAGGTGCTGACCCGCGAACTCCTCGAAGGGCGGGCCGAGCTGGCCCTGGTCGACCTGCCCGTGGACAAGGAGCTGACGACCCACCACATCCAGGAGCGCGAGGTGGTCCTGATCTCCCCGCCGGGCTCCCGGCTCCCCGATCCGCTGCCGTTCCGGGTGCTCGACGGCCTGGAGATGGTCCTGCCGTCGCCCGGGACGGGGCGGCGCACCGAGATGGAGGCCATGTTCAGCTGCCTCGGAGTCCGTCCCGTGCCCTGCCTGGAGGTGGACGAGCGGCTGGCCTGGGTGACCGGCGTGACGGACGGGCGCGGCTCCCTGATCTGGTACCGGGACGTGGTGGCGCGCGCCTTCGGGCACCGGGCGGAGGTGCGGTCCTTCACGCCGCCGCTGCTGCGGCCCGTCGGCATCGCGCACGCGCGGCGGCCGCTCAGCCGGGCGGCCCGGGCGTTCATCGCGCACGCGCGGCACAACGCGCCGGTGCGGGAACCGGCCCGCTGACGCCGGTCGCGCCGTGCCCGGTCGCGCCATGCCCGATCGGCATCGAACCATGCTCAAACAGGGGGCCCGCCGCCCTGGTCGGCTGGCCGGCGGGCCGTCACATTGTGCGCATGCCTCGACTCCTCACCTCCCCCCGGGCGGCCGCGCTGGTCACGGTGGCCCTCGCGACGGTCCTGCCCACGGTGGCCCGGGCGGCCGGCGCCGACCGCCCCGTCCCGTCCGCCGCCCCCGCCGCTGCGTCGGCGGCCGCGCCCGAGAAGAAGTGCGTCATGCCGGGCGGGCTCACCGAACTGAGCGGCCTCGCCGCCAGCCGCAAACACCCCGGCGTCCTCTACGCCGTCAACGACAGCGGGAACACCAACCAGGTCTTCGCCGTCGACTGCTCCACGGCCACCGGGCAGCTCAAGGCTACCTTGACCGTCTCCGGGGTGCCCAACACCGACTGGGAGGCCCTGGCCCTCGGCGCGGACGTGACGGGCGCCCCCGTGCTCCTCGTCGGCGACATCGGGGACAACTTCGGCGGCCGGTCGGAGATCACCGTCCACAGCTTCCCCGAACCCGATCTGCTGGTGAACGCCGATGTGACACCGGTCAGTTACCGCTTCGCCTACGCCGACGGCAAGCACGACGCGGAGTCCCTGCTCGCCGACCCGCTCACCGGGCAGCTGTACGTCGCCAGCAAACTCATCGGAGCCGCCGGCCAGTTGTACAAGGCGCCCCTGCCGCCCCGGCCCGGTCAGGTGAACACCCTCACCCCGGTGCGGCCCGGCCCCGTGTTCGCCACGGATGGCGCGTTCTCACCCTCCGGCGCGTCCTACGCGCTGCGCAGTGGCGGGCCGTTGGGCGCCAACACCGCCTCCGTGTACGACGCCTCCTCGGGGGCCAAGCTCGCGGACGTCCCGCTCCCCGCCCAGTCGCAGGGCGAGACCGTGACGTACGCCGACTGCGCGACCCTGCTCGTGGGTTCGGAGAACGATCCCCAGATCTGGCGCGTCCCGCTGCCGCCCGAAGCCGCCCCGGGCTGCGGCGCCACGCCGACGCCCACCCCTACCCCCACCCCGCCCCCCACCTCCGGTGACCTCAAGGTCGCCGATCCCGGCCCGCAGAGCTGCACGTTCAACCAGACCTGCACCGTCCGACTCACCGCCACCGGCGGCCGCGCCCCGCTCCGCTGGAGCGCCACCGGCCTGCCCCTCGGCCTCACCCTCGACACCACCACCGGCCGCATCACCGGCAAACCCTGGAGCAGCGGAACCACCCGGATCACCGCCACCGCCACCGACACCACCCCCACCAGCGCCACCACCACCTTCCCCCTCACCGTCACCTGGTTCTGAGGCGAAAGGCGGCCGCGACACCGAGACCCGCCGAACCCCGGCGCCGCGGCCGATGGATCCGGGGGCCGGTTCAGGGGCCCGTGCGCTCGGCGCAGGCCCGCCCGCCGCATCGCACCGCGGTTCAGCCATCGCCCGGCGGGGAGAGCTCCGTGCTCAGCCAGCCTAGGGCGTCCGGGTACATCCCGGCCCAGGTCTGGAAGTTGTGCCCGCCCACCGGGCGCACCAGCGTCTTGACCCGGACGCCGGTGCCCGCCGCGGCCTTCACGAAGACGTCCAACTGCTGCGGCGGACTGTCCTTGTCCTGCGCCGAGGTGGCGAGGAAGAGCCCGACGTCCGCGTTCCGCGCGTGCCGTACGAGCCACAGCGGGCTGTTGCGCTCCCGCAGCACGGGGTCCGCGAGGACGTCCGGATCCCCGGTCAGCGGGTCCGGGTCCAGGGCGGCGCCCGCGGCGAAGACCTTCGGATACTGCAAGGGCAGCTTCGCGGCGCAGAACGCACCCGTCGAGAATCCCATCAGGCCCCACCCCTTGGGCTCGGGCAGGGTCCGGAAGTTGCGCGCGACCAGCGCCGGGACGTCGTCCGCGAGCCAGGTGGCCACCTTGTGCCCCGGGATGTCGCTGCAGTCCGTGTTCACGCCGCCCGGGTAGACCTCCGGCATCACGAGGATGAAGGGGTGCGCCGCGCCCAGCTGCACCAGCTGCTGGAGCGCGCCCGGCATGGACCCCACCTCGAACCACGACCGGGGCGACCCGGGGTACCCGTGCAGCAGCGTCAGCACCGGGAAGCGGGTCTTCTCCGCGCCGGGGGCGTCGTACTCCGGGGGAGTCCACACGATCACCTGACCGGCGAGCTGGGAATGGGTGCCCCGGAAGTACGTGGTGCGGGCGCCGTCCGCGCCCAGGGTGAACTTGGCGCGCCCCGGCGGCGGCCCGGTCATCACGGCGGCGCCCTGGCCGTTCTCGGTGCCGAGCAGGTCGTCCCAGGAGGAGTACAGCCCGTAGCTGCCGTTGATCCAGGTGGCCACCACGCAGATGGCGGTCAGCTGGCACAGGCCCAGCATCAGCAGGCGGGCGGGCCACCGCACCCAGGCCGGGCCCGGGACGCGGTTCCACAGCAGCAGCGCGGCCAGCATCGCGAGCGCCGTGACGACGACCAGCGTGACGAGGAACGACGTGCTGGTCAGCTCCACGGCATCGGCTCCTGACGTGCGTGGCGCGCCCGCCCGGCCCCGGTGCGACGCGCCTGTCCCGCCAATCTACGACGGGCGGGCGCCCCCGGCGCGGCGGGCGCGCGGGGCCCGGGCGGTCCTTCGCGCGGGCCGGGCGGCGCTCAGGCGGGGCGCACCCGGACCACCACCGCGTGCCAGCCGGTCGCCCCGTCCGGAAGGGTGTCGGAGCGCAGCCCCGGCTGGACGGCGCCCGTCCCGTCCGTCGCACGGACCTCCAAGGTGTGGCGGCCGACGGCCGCCGGCCACTCCCACACCCACTGGCGCCAGGTGTCGGCGCCGTCCTCGGCCCCGAGCCGGGCCTCCTGCCACGCGCCGCCGTCGACCCGCACCTCGACCCGCGCGATCCCGCGGTGCTGCGCCCACGCCACCCCGGCCACCGGCACCCGGCCCGCGCGGGGCGCGGCCGAGGAGCGCGGGGTGTCGATGCGCGACTGGGTCTTGACCGGGGCCCGGGCCGCCCAGGAACGGCGCACCCAGTACGCGTCGTAGGCGTCGAAGGTGGTCAGCCGCAGCTCGCGCAGCCACTTGCAGGCCGAGACGTACCCGTACAGGCCCGGTACGACCATCCGCACGGGGAACCCGTGCCGGAAGGGGAGCGGCGCGCCGTTCATCCCGACGGCCAGCAACGCCTCCCGGCCGTCCATGACGGTCTCGACGGGGGTCCCGAAGGTCGTCCCGTCCACCGAACGGGCCACCAGCTGGTCGGCCGGGCCGCCCCGGGAGGGCGGCCGCACCCCGGCCTCGCGCAGCAGGTCGGCGAGGCGCACCCCGAGCCAGCGGGCGTTTCCCGCGTACGGTCCGCCGACCTCGTTGGACACGCACGTGAGCGTGATGTCGTGCTCGACCAGCGGGCGGGCCAGCAGCTCCCGCAGGTCGAGGCCGAGGGGCCGGGTGACCCCCTCCCCGTGGACGTCCAGCCGCCACTCGCCCGCGTCGATCCGGGGGACCACCAGGGCGGTGTCCACCCGGTAGAAGTCGTCCACGGGGGTGAGGAACGCCGACACCCCGGGGACGCCCACGTCGGCGCCGACCGGCACCGGCGGCGCGGGCCGCGCGGGCGGTGGCAGCCGCAGCCCGGCCCGGGACGCCGTCGCACCGGCCGAGCCGTGGGCGGCCAGCCGCCGCCCCGCGTACCCGGCCGCGGCGGACCCGACCAGCGCGGCGGCGGCGATCCGGCCGAAGCCCCGCCGGTCCGGTCCCCGCACCGGCCCCCGGTCCGCGCCGGAGCCGGGCGACGGCGGGGCGCCCGTCGGCGAAGTCAGCGCGCCGGTCAGCAGGTACAGCACCCCCGTCGCCCCCGCTCCGCCCACCAGCGAAGGCAGCGCGTCCTGCCAGGTCGCCTCCGGCCGGCTCAGCGCGGCCACCGCCCCCACGAGGGCGAAGCCGCACACGAGGGCCGTCCCGGCGGCGCGCCGCCGCAGCGCGAGGACCCCGGCCGCGGCGGCCACCAGCGCCAGGGCGACGAGCACCCCCACCAGCAGCACCGTCTTGTCCGCCGTGCCGAACTGGCGGACCGCCCAGTCCTTGACGGCGGCCGGAGTGCGGTCGACCAGCGCGCCCCCGACCGCGGTGACCGGGCCCGATTCGGGCCGCACGGCCGCCGCGGCCAGTTCCGACAGGCTCAGCCCCGCGCAGCCGGCGACCACACCGCCGAGGGCGCCGTGGACGCGGTGCCGTCGCTGTCCGACCGCCTTCACACGGGTCATTCGGAGCCACCGCCCGCCCGGTTTGGTGCCACGACCGCACGCCCGACGACCGCACCCCCCACGACCGCAGCCTGGTGCCGCGCCCGCGCCGTCCGCGCGAGCGCTCAGGCGGCCGGGAAGGCCAGCACCATCAGGGGCGGCGAGGTCGGGGCGGGCGAACCGCCCGCCGGTTCCAGGGTGACACCGACACCCGTGGCCGCGCCCACCGGGCCCGCCAGCAGGGCCGGGGCGTCGGGCCGGGCCGGGTCCATCAGCCCCGCCGGGCGCATCGACCCGGCCGGATCGGCGAACCACAGCTGGTAGACCCGGCCCGCGGGCGGAGCCGCCATGCCCGCGCCGACGAAGGCCGCCCGGTCCCGCTCCCGCGAGAGCACCACCGTCCCGGTGGCGCCGCCGGGGGCGAGCCGGCCCGTGGCCAGCCGGGCGTCCGGTGCGGACAGGATCCCGGTCAGGTCGGCGTCCCGGGCCCGCTCGGTCCGGGCCGCCCGCACGGCGGTCTCCGCCCGCTGGTACTGCCACAGCGCCAGCCCGCCGAGCCCGACCGCCCCCGCGAGGCACGCGGCCAGCGCCCACCGGGTCCACCCGGTCGACCGGCCGGGCGCCCGGCGGTGCGCCGACGCCGACCCGGGCGCGGGGGTCCGTACGGGGGGACCCTCGGCCCGGATGCGCCGCAGCACGGCCTCGCGCAGCTCCGGGGGCGGGGGCACGGCGACCGCGAGGGCGAGCCGGGCCGCCGTCCCGGACAGCTCCCGCACCTCGTGCGCGCAGGTCGGGCAGGTCTCCAGGTGCGCCTCGAAGGCGGCACGCTCCGCCGGGTCGAGCGCGTGCAGGACGTACGCACCGGCCGCCCCGTGCGGGTCCTCGGGCCCGGCGCCGTCCGCGTGATCCGAGGTGGTTCCGTCCGTGCTCATTCCCCGCTCACCCCCAGGCAGCCCCGCAGCCGCAGCAGCCCGTCGCGCAGCCGTGTCTTGACGGTACCCAAGGGCACCGACAGGGCGTCGGACACCTCGCGGCAGGTGAGCCCGCGGTAGTAGGCCAGGGCGATCGACTGGCGCTGCAACTCGGTGAGCGCGGCCAGGCAGCGGCGCACCCGGTCCCGCTCCAGCCGGGCCTCCACCGCCTCGCTGACCTCGTCGAAGGCCGGCAGCGCGGCCTCCAGGCGGGCCGCCCGGCGGTCCCGGTCGGTGGCGGCCTGCGCGGAGCGGACCCGGTCCACGGCACGGCGGTGGGCCATCGTGAGGATCCAGGCCATCGCGCCGCCCCGGTCGCTGCGGTAGCGCCCGGCGGTGCGCCAGACCTCGACCAGCACCTCCTGGGCCACTTCCTCGGCCTGGGCCCGGTCGCGCAGCACCGCGCGCGCCAGGCCCAGGACGGAGCCGCCGACCGCCTCGTAGACCGAGACGAACGCGGCCTCGTCACCCTCGGCGACCCGTCCGAGGAGGGCGGGCAGGGGCCCTTCGGCGCGCGGTACGTCTTCCACGGGGCGATCCTGCCACCGTACGGCGGGCCGTACCCGTCGAAGACGCCCGCGGGTCGGCCGGGATCGAACGGTGACCGGTGGGGAGCCGCCCGCTACAGGCCGACGGAGGTCGGCGGCGGCGGGACCCAGCGGCCGGTGCGCGGCGGCCGGACGTCGTACTCGGTCTTCAGCTCCGCCGGGATCGCGTGGTGCATGACGCGGCCCCGGGTCAGCGAGGTCAGTTCGAAACCGGCGAGCAGGGAGCCCGCCTTGTCGAGCGCCCACTCCGCGTACGGGCTGCTGTCCTCGATGGTCTCCAGCAGCCCGAGGACGACGGGCACGGCCTTCGCCGCCGTGTCCCAGCCGCTGCGCGGGATCTCCAGCCAGTCGGCGATGGTGTCCCCGACCAGGAACCGGATGGTGGCGGGCACCATCGGGTCGAAGAGCGTGCCCGGGACCACGTCCTCGTACATCCGCATCAGCTGGGCGTTGAGCGCGACGCCCTCGGGGGAGGGGCCGAGGTTGCGCAGCAGGTACAGGTCGCAGTAGGCGCGGGCCTCGGTGAGGTTCTCCGGGACGGCCGCCATGTCGCAGCCGAGCATGTACGCCACGACCCGCCAGGCGTAGAAGTAGGCGTCGGCGCCCTCCTCGCTCATGTGCACGCCGAGCCGGTGCATGGCGTCGAGGACCAGGATCGAGAAGCAGATCTGCCCCCCGATCATGTCCTCCTGGCAGATGGGCATGCCGTCCCGGGCGACGTCCCAGTGGCCGCCGCTGCGCAGGTGGTGGCGGACCGCCGCGTGCAGCAGCCGCACCTTCTGGGCGGCCGGGATGAACTTGCTGCCCTCGGCGAAGGAGTTGGTCTGCATGAGGTAGGTGACGAACTGGCCCGTGTTCGCCATCCGGCGCGAGGGGTAGGAGAGCGAGTGCGTCGAGGACAGCAGGCGCGAGAGCCGGGGGACCGCGTAGGTGGCGGGCATCGCCGCGAAGGACAGACCGGTGTTGATGTGGGCCGCGTTGTCCATGAAGAACAGCCGTGCCTGCTCCATGACGTCCCAGTCCACCCAACCGGGAGGCATGGCGGTCGCCTCGAAGTACGCGGCGGCGGCCGCCGGGAGCTTCTCGGGCAGTTTGTCCCCGGTGGTGGAGAAGAACCGCATCAGCGTGTTGAGGTCCCCCACCTCCTTGCGCTCGAACATCGCGGCGACGGTCTCGTCGGCGAGCGGATCCCCCTGCTCGCGCAGGGCGTCGAGGGCGGCGTCGTCGTAACGGGCGCGGGGTGGAGCGGTGGTGTTCGCGTTCACGTGAGTCCTTCTCTTCGGTACGGGGGAGGGGCGGGGCCGGGACGCGCGGGAGCCCCCGGGGACGCGCGCGGGACGCCGGACCCGCGGGGCCGGGGTCAGATCGTCCGGAGCGCCGCCGCATCGGCCAGTCCGCGCAGCGCGGAGCGGGCCTCGGCGGGCATCGGTACGGCGTCCAACGCGCCCGCGGCCCGGGCGATGCGTCCGGCGATCATCGACTCGACCTGCTGCCGGGCGCCGCAGCGCTCCATCAACTCCCGCACGCTCGCGGCCTCTTCCTCGCCGAGTGCGGGATTGCCGACGAGTTTGGCGAGCAGTCTGCGGTCGTCCTCGCAGGCGGCCGCCGCGGTCAGGGCGAGCAGCGCGGTCGGTTTGCCGTCCCGGAGGTCGTCCAGGTTCGACTTGCCGGTCTCGGCCGGGTCGCCGAAGGTGCCGAGCAGGTCGTCGCGCAGCTGGAACGCCTCGCCGAGGGGGAGCCCGTAGGCCGAGAAGGCGTCCAGCAGGGCCCGTGATCCACCGGCGAGCGTGGCGCCCAGGTGCAGCGGCCGCTCCACCGTGTACTTGGCCGTCTTGTACCGGGCCACCTCCAGGGATTCGGCGACCTGGAGCGGGCGGGTCGGCGCGTCGGTGCGCAGGACCTCCAGGAACTCGCCCGCCATCGTCTCGCGCAGCAGGGCCGACCAGAGCGGTCCGGTGCGGGCGAGGTAGGCGCCGGGGAGTCCGCACGAGGTGAAGACGTGCCCCGCGTACCCCATCAGGAGATCGCCGAGGATCATCGCGAGGGCGGTGGAGCGCTGTCCGGACGCGGCGAAGGCGGCGTGCGCGGTGAGTTGGCCGTGCCGCATCCTGCTGTCGTCGATGATGTCGTCGTGGGTGCAGGCCGCCGCGTGCACCAGCTCCATCGCCGCCGCGGCCCGGATCACGCCTTCGCAGTCGGGCTGGCCCGCCGCCCGCCACCCCCAGTACAGGAACGCGGCCCGGATCCGCTTGCCCCGGGCCAAGGAACGGCGCAACTGCTCCGAGAGCGGCGAGAGTTCGACGTGCAGCCCGAGGAGGGCGGCCTCCTCCTCGTCGGCGAGCCGGACGAGGACCTCGTCGATGCGCACCTTGAAGCCGCTCTGGTCATGCACGCGGATGACCGGCCCGCTCGGCGGCCCGGCGGGCCATGGTCTCCAGGTAGTTCTCGGAGCCCACGGTCGCGCGCTGGGTGGCCAGTTCGCCGCGCTTGCGCAGCTCGACGACGCCGTCGGTGAGCAGCTCGCGCAGATCGGAGCGGCGCATCACGTCCTGGGCCCGCTCGCTGGACTGGCGTAACTGGTCGAGTGCCAGGTCGGCGACTCCGGCGGCGAGGAAGGTCAACAGTTCCAGGGCCGACGCGGCCCCCCGGCCCCCGTCGGCGGCCGGATCCGTCGGCGCCGTCCGCTCCTGCTCGGTCTCGGACATGATGCGTTCACTCCTGTGGCGGGATGGGATGCACGGGCGTCACAAGGGGCGGCCGCCGGATGTCTCCGACGACCGCCCCTGCTGGCTTCCCGGCCAGTGAACCCGTACGGCCGCCCACGGGGCCAACCGGATGCGGCCCTCTCCCCCGCACGTGTTCCGAGATTCCCACGGGAGGGTGATGATCACCGTATGACGTGATCACCGCAGTGGTGGTGGTGTAGGCAAATGACGCAGGTGTGCCGGGGTCGGACCGGCAATGCCCGGGTCAGACCGGCAATGCCCAGGTCTGGTCGATCCGGTGGTCACCGCAGTCGGCCAGCCGCAGCTGCCCGGTGGCGTCGGCCGCGCCCGGTGCCTGGAGGCACTTGCCGGTGCCGCTCTCGACCAGCGAGCCGTCGCCCTGCGCCATCCAGTGCCGGCTGTTGCGCGCCGTCGTCCCGGTGTCCCCGGCCGGGCAGGCGGCCAGCGTCACCGGCCCGTCGGCGCTCGTCGCGGTCAGGCACTTGCCCCCGAGCCGCACGGTCGCGTCCTGGCGCAGTACCCAGCGCTGGTCGTCGGCGCCGGTGCAGGCGGACAGGACGACCGCGTCCGTGCCCACCGTGTTCATCCCGTCCAGGCACCGCGCGCCGTCGCCGGTGATCTGCCCGGTGGGCACGGGATCGGCGCACCCGGCACCCGGGGTGAGCCGCCACACGGCCGTGTCGTGCGCGTCGACCGTGGCGGCCAGGCTGTGCACCACGTCCTCCCGCGCGCCCGACCACAGGTCGTGCGCGGACACCGTGCAGCGGGCGAGCCCGCGGTCGGCGAGCCCGAGGTCGGCGAGCGGCAGCGACACCTCCCGCGCACCGCCCGAGCGGTTGAGCACGGCGACGGCGCGGTCGCCGTTCTCCAGCGGCCGCACCAGGACGTCGTACGCGCCGCTGGAGGCCACGACGGCGCCCTGACGACCCATCGGGTCCTGGTCCAGCTCGATCAGCCGCTCGTTGCCGAGGGCGTCGAGCCCGCCCCGCGTCAGCTGCGACACGTCCGAGGAGAGGATGAACGGCGCCGCCATCATGGCCCACAGGGCCACCTGGCTGCGCCCCTCCGCGTCGGTCAGGCCGGGCGCCCCGGCGAGCAGGAAGTCCGGGTCGTTCCAGTTGCCGGGGCTCGCGTAGCGGTCCAGCCAACGGTTGTAGCCGTAGTTGCCGAGGACCGAGGCCCAGCGCGAGGCGGTCGGCGCGGCGGGCTTGTAGACCTGGATGTCCTTGCCCTCGCGCCACAGCTGCCCGCTCTCGCCGACCCAGCCGAGCACCTTGTGCCAGTCGGCGCTGCCCCACTCGCCCTTCTGGAAGTAGGCCGGGGCGGAGGCGGAGAGCACCATGGCACGGCCGCTGGCCTTCAGGGCGCGGGCGGCCGCCCCGTACGCGTCGCGGTAGGCCTGCTCCTTCGTCGTGCCGGGCGGCACGTAGAGGTTGCAGCCGTCCATCTTCACGTAGTCGACCTTCCAGGACGCGAACAGCTCGGCGTCCCGCGCGAAGTGGTCCCGGCCGCCGCCGTTGGGCGTGCCGCTGCCGGGGTAGCGCTCGCAGGTGAGGTACCCGGCGTCCTCGTAGATGCCGAACTTGAGTCCCTTGCCGTGCAGGTACTCGCCGAGCCAGGCCATGCCGTGCGGGAACTTGGCCCGGTCGGTGACCAGGTCGCCGTTCTCGTCCCGGGCCTTGGTCATCCAGCAGTCGTCGACGGTGACCGTGTCGTAGCCCTTGGCGGCCAGTCCGGTCCTGACGAGGGCGTCGGCGTTGGCGACGACGGTCCGTTCGTCGATGGCGCACATGTAGTGCGCCCAGTTGTTCCACCCCATGGGCGGAGTGAGCGCGAGCGGGGTGTCCCAGGTCGCGGTGGGCTCGGCCGCGGCGGGAGCGGACGCGAGCGGGAGCGCGAGCAGGGCGGCCGCGATGAGACAGGGGAGCGACGCACGCAGGCGAGGCGGCACGGGGACTCCTTGACGTGGGGAGTACCGACAGGGACTGTCGTGCGCCCAGTGCAGCGGGACGACTACCCAGTGTCAACATATGTCGATGTGTACGGATCAATTACCAGCAATATGGGTGTAGCGGCGGGCGGGGGCCGGTAGTTGCCCCGCCACGATCGAGGCGAGCGCGAGCCCGAAGCCGAGGAGTTGGACCGGACCGAAGGTCTGCCCCAGCACGACGGCGCCGAGCAGCGCGGCGACCAGCGGTGAGAGCAGGACGAGGACGGCGACCGAGGTGACGGGCAGGGCGGCGATGCCGCGCAGCCACACGACGTAGGAGACGATCCCGCAGGCCAGGCCCAGCCACAGGTAGCCGAGGGCGGCGGCCGGGCCGATGGCCGGGGGCGCCCCCTCCAGCAGGAATGTGAGCGGCAGCAGGAACAGCCCTCCCGCGGTGAGCTGCCAGCCGGCGAGGGCGGTGGCCCCGACCCCGGGAGGGCGCCCCCACCGCTTGGTGAGCGTGATGCCGAGCGCCACGGACCCGGCGCTGCCGAGGGCGGCCAGGATCCCGACGGCGTCGAACGCCGCGCCCGGCCCGATCACCACCAGGCCGACGCCGACCGTGCCCACCAGCCCCCAGCCCAGGCGCCGCGGGGACAGCGCCTCGCGCAGCACCGCCACGGCCAGCAGGGCGACGAGGAGCGGCTGGGCCGCCGCCGCCGTGGCGGCCACGCCTCCCGGAAGGCGTGCGGCCGCGAGGAAGAGCAGCGGGAAGGGGACGCCGATGTTCAGCACGCCGAGCGCCGCGGCCCTGCCCCACCACCGCGCGCGCGGCGGCGTCCGGGTGAGCGCCAGCGCGATCAGGCCGCCGGGCAGTGCGCGCAGGAGCCCCGCGAACAGGGGGTGTTCCGGGGGGAGGAGCTCGGTGGTGACGAGGTAGGTCGTGCCCCACGCGACGGGGGTGAGCGCGGTCAGGGCGGCGCGCGGCAGCTGCCCGCGGGGAGCTCCGCCGACGCCCGCGGCGCGGCCGCTCCGGCTTGCTGGACTGGTCATGCCGGCAGTCTCGTCCGGTGGTGATCCATGAGTCCAACACATGTTCGTCACCGCATCGATCGTGAGAGAAGATGGATCGATGGAGCTCCAGCAGATGCGCTACGTCGTCGCCGTCGCCGAGACCAACAGCTTCACCCGGGCCGCCGAGCGCTGCCTGGTCGTCCAGTCGGCCCTCAGCCACCAGATCGCACGGCTGGAGAAGGAGCTGGGGGCGCGGCTCTTCGAACGCACCAGCCGCCGGGTACGGCTGACGCCGGCCGGAGCGGCGTTCCTCCCCGCCGCGCGGCAGTGCCTGGAGGCGGCCGAGCGCGCGGTCGCCGAGGTCGCCGCGGCGGTCGGCGAGGTGCGCGGACGCCTCGCCGTGGGGCTGATCCCCAGCGTCGCCGCAGTCGACGTCCCGAGCGCCCTGCGCACCTTCCACCGGCAGTACCCGCACGTGCGCATCAGCCTGCGGGTGGGAGCGAGCGAGGAACTCGGCGAGCAGGTCGAAGGGGGCGCCCTCGACGTGGCCTTCCTCGGGCTGGCGACCACCGCGCGGCCCGCGGGCGTCGCGGCCTTCGAACTGGCCCGGGACCGGCTGGTCGCGGTGGTCGCCCCGGACCACCCCCTCGCCCGGGAGTCCGCGCTCGACCTGCGCCGGCTCTCCCGCGAGGTCTTCGTCGACCTCCCGGCCGGGACGGCCGGACGCCTCCAGTCCGACCAGGCGTTCGCCGCCGCCGGGCTCGGCCGCGACGTCGCCTTCGAGGTCACCAACGCGGACTTCCTGGCCCGCCTGGTCGGCCAGGGCCTGGGCGTCGCCCTGCTCCCCGCCGGCTACGTCTCCCAGCTGGCCGGCGTCGCCTCCGTCCCGGTCACGGACGCGCCGACCCGCGTCGAGTACCTCGTCTGGAGCCGCTCCGGGCGCACCCCCGCGGCGACCGCCTTCCTCGACCTCATCGGCGTACCGACCGGGCCCGGCGCGCGGTAGACGCCGCGCACCCCGTCTCGATACGTCGTATGTTACGGTGTATCTCATGCCGAGACGATCGATGGCCCTGGACCGCGCCACCCCCGATGCCATCGCCGTGGCCGCGCTGCGGATCCTCGACGACGAGGGGCCCGCGGCCCTGAGCTTCCGTGCCCTCGGTGACCGGCTCGGCGTCTCGCACGCCACGGTCCAGCGCCGCTGCAACGACCTCGCGGGTCTGCTCGACCTGTGCACCGAACACCTCGCGGGCCAGCTGCCGCAGGTGCCGGAGGGCACCGGCTGGGCCGAGGCCGCGGAGCTGCGCTTCACCCGCTTCTACCAACTGCTCACCGCCCATCCGGGGTTGCTCGTGCTGCGCGGCGGCCGCCCCTGGCTCGGCCGGCAGCTGCTGGCCCGACTGGTCGAACCGGCCATCGCCGACAGCATCGCGGCCGGTATGACCGCCGCCGAAGCGATGACCTGCTACCGCCGGATGTACCTGCTGACCCTGGGCAGCGCCGCCTTCGTCGACCACCGCGACCCGGTCGGGGCGACCCAGGCCTCCCGGGCCGCGCTGGCCGCCCTCGACCCGGCCCGCTTCCCCGCGCTCAGCGGCGCGGTGGCCGACGTACTGCCCCCCCTCACCGACCACGAGGTGTACTACGGCGCCCTGCGCCAGCTGATCGACGCGGCGGACCCCACCCGCCGCCCGTAGGCGTCCGGGCCCGCCAGGAACACCACCCCGAACGGAGCGCCACCCGCATGGAAACGCAGCTCGACTACGCCGCCGTCCGGGCCGCCGCGGACCGGATCGCCGGGGCCGTGCGCCCCGCCGCCGTCGTCCCCGCGGCCGAAGGGCTCTGGTTCGCCCTGGAACACCTCCAGCACACCGGCTCCTTCAAGGCGCGCGGCGCCCGCAACTTCCTCGCCGCCCACGGCGCCGCGGGCACCCTGCCGGAGTCCGGCGTGACCATAGCCTCCGGCGGCAACGCCGGCCTGGCCTGCGCCTGGGCGGCCCGCGCCCAGGGCGTACGGGCCACCGTCTTCCTCCCGGAGACGGCCCCGCGCGTCAAGGTCGAGCGGCTGCGCGGTTACGGGGCCGAGGTCCGGCTCGTCGGCGACCGGTACGCCGAAGCGCTGGCCGCCTGCCAGGAGTTCGCCGCGGCCACCGGCGCGCTGAGCAGCCACGCCTACGACCACCCGCTCATCGCGGCGGGCGCGGGCACCCTGCTCGACGAGATCAGGGCCGCCCTGCCGGGGTTGGACGCGGTGGTCGTCGCGGTCGGCGGCGGCGGGCTCTTCGCCGGGGTCGCCACCGCCGCGCGCGAGCACGGCGTACGGGTGGTCGCGGCCGAACCGGAGAACTCCCGCGCCCTGAACGCGGCCCTGACGGCGGGTCACCTGGTGGACGTGCCCGTGGAGTCGGTGGCCGCCGACTCACTGGGCGCCACGCGCGCCTCCGCGGACGCCCTGGCCGCGGCCCGGCACCCGGACGTCACCTCCGTCCTGGTCCCCGACGCGGGGATCACCGCCGCCCGCCGGGCCCTGTGGGAGGAGCACCGGATCGTGGTCGAAGCGGGCGCGGCGACCGCGCTCGCGGCGCTGCGCGTCCTGCCGGACCCGCCGGGCGAGCGGGTCGCCGTCGTCCTGTGCGGGGCGAACACCGACCCCGGCGACCTCTGACGGCACCCGCCCGCCCGGACGGGACGGCGGCGGCGGCCCTCAGCCGTCGCCGTTGTCGCGCACGACCACGACGGTGCTCGCCGCGTACTGCACCACCTGCTGGCTGACCGAGCCCAGCAGCGCGCCCTTGAACCCGCCGTAGCCCCGGGTGCCGACGACGGTCAGCGAGGCGTCCTTCGAGGCGTCCACCAACACCTGGGCCGGTGCGCCCCGGACCACGCGCTGACGGATCGCCACCCCGGAGTCGGCGCCGAGCGCGTCGGCGATCGTCTCCTTGAGCTTCTGCCGGGCCTTCTCCTCCGCCCCGATCAGCTCGGCCTCCGCGTTCCCCGAGCCGTCGGCCCCGCCGGGGCCGAAGTCGAAGGGATTGCGGCTCCAGTCCCAGCTCATGACGGCCAGCACCCGCCCGCCCACGGCCGCCGCCTGGCCGGCCGCCCAGCGCAGGGCCTCCTTGGAATGGTTCGAACCGTCCACGCCCACGACGATCACGGGCTCGGTCTGCTCCACCACGATGACTTCCTCACGTTTGGTGCCGATGGTCCCTCTTGGCACCCTATTACCCCTTCTGTTCGCGCGGCGGCAACGTCGTCGCCCGGAGCCGCGGCACCGGGGCCGGTTCCTCGACCGCTCCGACGCGGGACCGGCCCACGCCCAGGTCGTGGAGTGAGGTAAAGCGGTTTTGTCGGCCCGTTGGTAAAGCGCATTAGTGCGGCGCTCCGGAACTGTCCGAAAGGGGCTGCGGGCTGACCTCGCGACAGCTTCGTTATCGAATCGATACCACTTTCCCATGCCTGTGAACTAAAGCGCATCAGTGCAGGTCAGGGTGGTATTGATTGAGAGGCTTGGGCGCGCTATGGAAGTGCCGCGTAGCGATTCGGGACGTACGGACATCCGGCCGTCGGGACCTTGGGCACATTGACGCGATCTTGATTTCGGACGACCGTGGGCATCGCTCACCGGCAGCGAGGCCGGGACTCCCCGAAGGCGGCGACGATGACCCGTTCGAACCTGACCCGTATGGCCATTGCCGTGGCTCTGGCCGGCGCCCTCTCGGGGTGCGGCCTGAGCGGCGGGGCGGACGTGAAGGAGGCGGAGAGGACGGGCAAGGTGGCCGGTGAGATCACCTTCCGGACCCTCCAGTTGAAGCCGAAGTTCACGGGGTACGTGCAGGGCGTCATCGACGCCTTCGAGAAGAAGTACCCGGACGTCAAGGTCAAGTGGGAGGACGTCCCGGGCGACGGGTACAACGAGAAGCTCGTCGCGGACGCCCAGGCAGGGGCCCTCCCGGACGTGGTGAACCTGTCCACCGACTCCTTCCAGCTCCTCGGCGACCGCGGGATGCTCGCCGACGTGGCGAAGCTCGACGGCGAGGTGGCCGAGGACTACGTGCCGGGCGCCTGGAACCAGTTCAAACTCCCGGGCAAGGGCGACGGCGTGTTCGCCTACCCGTGGTACGTGACGCCCGAGATCCTCACCTACAACAAGGACCTCTTCGTCAAGGCCGGACTCGATCCGGCCAAGCCACCCACGACCGTCGAGCAGTTCTTCGACTACGCGGAGAAGATAGCCGCGACCTCGGGCGGCCAGTACTCCGCCTTCATGGCCGACCCCAAGGGCCGACTGCCCGGGGACTGGCAGAAGATGGGCGTCCCGATCCTGAGCGAGAAGCAGGACGCCTTCGTCTTCGACACCGACAAGGCGGTCGCCTGGGTGGAACGGATGAAGGACCTGTACGCCAAGGGGGCCATGCCCAAGGAGTCCCTGCTGAAGTCGGACGACATCAACCAGCTCTACGGCGCGGGCAAGTTGGTGTTCGGCCCCGGCTCCCCGGGCTTCATCAAGGACGTCAAGCAGAACTCCCCGCAGGTCTACGCGCACACCCAGGTCGCCGGGACGGTGACCGGCACCCTCGGCCACATCGGCATCTACGCCCAGTCCCTCGGCATCAAGAAGGACACCAAGCACCTCGACGCCGCGACCGAGTTCGCCAAGTGGGTCACCAACGGGCCCAACCAGGTCGCCTTCTCGAAGAACGCCACCATCTACCCGTCCAACGCCAAGGGACTCGCCGACCCGTACTTCGCGGACCGGGGCGACGGCACGGACGCCGAGACGACGGCCCGCGCGATCGGCGCCGAATCCCTGAAGACCGCCCAGCTCGACGCCAACACCCCCGTCCAGTGGACCAACCAGGTCGGCGACGCGGTGGTCCGCGAGGTGCAGAAGGCGATCAACGGGGAGCAGGACGCCCGTACCGCGGTGAAGAAGGCGCAGGAGGAAGCCAACGCGCTGCTGGCCAAGACGGCACGCAAATGACGGCGACGACACGGGCGCCGGGGACCACCCGGACGACACGGACCCGGGAGTCGGCGCGGCGCCCGCGCAGGGCGGCATCGGACGCCGGCGGCGACCCGGGCCCGACGCACCGCGCGTGGTGGACCCCGTACCTCTTCCTCGCCCCCGGCCTGGTCATGGTCGTGCTGTTCAGCCTCTGGCCCTTCGTCAACACCGTGATCCTCTCCTTCACGGACGCCCAGATCCTGCGCGGCGGCTCCTTCGTCGGCTTCGACAACTACGCCCGGGCCTTCGCCGATCCCGACTTCTGGGTCGCCACGGGCAACAGCGTGCTGTACCTCGTGGTCGTCGTCCCCTGCCTCGTGTTCCTGCCGCTCGCCCTCGCCGTCCTGGTACGGACGAAGATCCCCGGCATCGGCTTCTTCCGGTCGGCCTTCTACACCCCGGTGATCGCCTCGGCCGTGGTCGTCGGCCTGATCTGGCAGTGGGTGCTGCGCAGCGACGGCCTGGTCAACACGGTCTTCCAGGAGATCGGCGTGGTGTCCGGGCCGATCCCGTTCCTGACCGACAGCACCATGCTGCTGGTCTCCGCGATGATCGTGACCGTGTGGAAGGGGCTCGGCTACTACATGGTCTTCTACCTCGCGGCCCTGGGGAACGTCTCCACCTCCCTCTACGAGGCGGCCGCGATCGACGGCGCGGGGCCGGTCCGGCGGTTCTTCAGCATCACCGTCCCCCAGGTGAAGCCCATGATGCTGCTGGTCGGCACGCTCTCCGCGATCTCCGCGCTGCGCGTCTTCACCGAGATCTACATCCTCGGCGGCGAGAGCGGCGGTCCCGGCGGCGGCGCCCGCACCCTGCCCTTCCTCATCCGGCAGGTGGGCCTCGGCTTCTCCGGCGAGACCGGCTACGCGGCCGCCATCTCCATCCTGTTGTTCCTCCTGACGCTGGTCTTCAGCCTGCTGGGCCGCCGTCTTTCGAAGGGAGACGAGAGTTGAGCGCCGCCCCGGCCGGGCCCGCCGCACGCGTCAAGGGCGCCAAGGCCGTCAAGGTCGTCAAGCGCGTCGGCCGCGACCGGACCCGCCACCTGCTCGGTCTGAGCGCCCGCTACCTGACGCTGGTCCTGATGCTCGTCGTCATGCTCGGGCCGATCGTCTGGCAGTTCCTCACCTCGATCCGCGGCCGCACCGAGAACGTCTACGACGGCGTCCTGCCCTCGCGGCCCACGCTCGACAACTACGTCCGGGTCGCGGACTCCTTCCCGCTGCTGCAGTACGTCGGCAACACCCTCACCGTCGCGGTCCTCGCGATCACCTCGAACATGCTCTTCGCGGCGATGGGCGGCTACGCCCTCTCCCGGCCCGGCTGGAAGGGCCGCAAGGCCGTCTTCACGGTGCTCGTGGCGACCTTGATGTTCCCCTTCGAGTCCGTGATGATCTCGATGTTCCTCACGGTCCGCGAGATGGGTCTGGTGGACACCCTCGTCGGGGTCTGGCTGCCCGGCGCGGTCTCCGTCCTGAACATCATGATCATGCGGGCGTCCTTCCTCGCCGTGCCCAAGGAGGTCGAGGAGGCCGCCGTCCTGGACGGCGCCAACGAATGGACCCGCTTCACCCGGGTCTTCCTCCCCGCCGCCAAGGGCGCGCTCGCCGTCGTCTGCATCACCAGCTTCATGGGTGCCTGGGACGACTTCCTGTGGCCCCTGCTGGTCCTCACCAACAGCGACCACTACACCCTCCAACTCGGCCTGAAGTCCCTGGCCGGCGCCACCACCGTCAACGACCAGCGGATCATCGCCGCCGGTGCGATGGCCGCGCTCATCCCGATGATGCTGCTCTTCTTCGCCCTCCAGCGCTTCTTCTTCAAGGGCGTCGGCGAGGGAGCCGTCAAGACCTGAGCGGCGCCCCGGCGCCGCGCCCCTCCGTACCCGCCACCCCCCTCCTGGAGCAGCCGTCGTGCACGATGACCGCAGCATCACCGAACACCGCCTCCGCCGTGTCCTCAAGGAGCGCATCAAGCCCGCCGTCCACACCCTCGCCGTCCCGCTGACCGTGGAGCGCTGGGAGGCCCCCGGCGAACCCGTCCCGGCCGCCGAGGGACTGGCCGCGCCGTACGGGCCCTGCGCGGTGGGCGACGTGTGGGGCCCGGCCTGGGGCACCACCTGGTTCCGGCTCACCGGCACCGTCCCGGCCGAGTGGGCCGGACGCACCGTCGAGGCCGTGCTCGACCTCGGCTTCGACCGGATGATGCCCGGCTTCCAGTGCGAGGGCCTGGTCCACACGGCGGACGGCGCCGAGGTCAAGGCGCTCAACCCCTACAACGACTGGGTCCGCGTCGCCGACCGCGCCGAGGGCGGCGAGCGCGTCGAGTGGTACGTCGAGGCCGCCTCCAACCCCGTCCTGGTGGACCACGCCGTCACCTACGAGGGCGACCGGCAGACCAGCGGCGACCAGCCCCTGTACCGGCTCGCCCGGATGGACCTCACTGTCTTCGAGACCGAGGTCTGGGACCTCGTACAGGACCTGGAGGTCCTCTACGACCTGATGGTGCAGCTGTCCCCGGGGGACGCCCGCCGGTACGGGATCCTGCGCGCCATCGACTCCGCCCTGGACGCGGTCGACCTCGCCGACGTCCCCGGCTCCGCGGCCGCCGCCCGCGCCCGGCTCGCCGGGGTCCTCGCCGCCCCCGCGCACGCCTCGGCGCACCGCATCAGCGCGATCGGGCACGCGCACATCGACTCGGCGTGGCTGTGGCCGCTGCGCGAGACCGTCCGCAAGGTCTCCCGCACCGCCTCCAACATGCTCGGCCTGATGGACGAGCACCCCGAGTTCCTCTTCGCGATGTCGCAGGCCCAGCAACTCGACTGGATCAAGACCTACCGGCCCGAACTCTTCGAGCGGATCAAGAAGAAGATCGCGGACGGTCAGTTCGTTCCCGTCGGCGGCATGTGGGTGGAGTCCGACACCAACATGGTGGGCGGCGAGGCCATGGCGCGGCAGTTCCTCTACGGTAAGAAGTTCTTCCTGGACGAGTTCGGCATCGAGACCCGGAACGTCTGGCTGCCCGACTCCTTCGGCTACACCGCGGCCATGCCGCAGATCGTCAAGCTCTCCGGCTCGACGTGGTTCCTGACCCAGAAGATCTCCTGGTCCCAGGTGAACAAGTTCCCCCACCACACCTTCTGGTGGGAGGGCATCGACGGCACCCGCGTCTTCACGCACTTCCCGCCCGTCGACACCTACAACAGCGACCTGGGCGGGGAGCAGCTGGCCCACGCCGCCCGCAACTACCAGGAGAAGGGCCGCGGTTCCCGCTCCCTGGCGCCCTTCGGCTGGGGCGACGGCGGCGGCGGTCCCACCCGCGAACAGCTCGCCCGCGCCCGGCGCCAGCGCGATCTGGAGGGCTCGCCCCGGGTGGAGATCGAGCGCCCCGACGCCTTCTTCGAGAAGGCGCACGCCGAGTACGCGGACGCGCCCGTCTGGGCCGGCGAGCTGTACCTGGAACTGCACCGGGGCACCTACACCTCGCAGGCCAAGACCAAGCAGGGCAACCGGCGCAGCGAATCCCTGCTGCGCGAGGCGGAGTTGTGGGCGGCCACCGCCGCCGTCCGGGTCCCCGCGTACGACTACCCGCACGCGGACCTGGAGCGGATCTGGAAGGTCGTGCTGCTCCACCAGTTCCACGACATCCTGCCCGGTTCCTCCATCGCCTGGGTGCACCGAGAGGCCCGCGCGACCTACGCGAAGGTACGGGCGGAACTGGAGGCGATCACCGGGGCGGCCCAGCGCGCCCTGGCCGGCGAGGGGAGCGCCGAGCTGGTCTTCAACTGCGCCCCGCACGCCCGGGGCGGCGTTCCGGCCGGTGGCGCCGCGCCGGCCGTCGCCGCGCCCGATCCGGTGAGCGCGCGCGACCGGGAGGGCGGCGGCCACGTCCTCGACAACGGGCGGTTGCGGGTCGTCGTCGACGCCCGGGGGCTGATCGTCTCGGCCTACGACATCGAGGCGGGCCGCGAGTCGCTGGCGCCGGGCGGGGCGGCGAACCTGCTCCAGATCCACCCCGACTTCCCCAACATGTGGGACGCCTGGGACATCGACGCCTTCTACCGCAACAACGTCACCGACCTCGTCGACCTGGACTCGATGCGACGGTGCGAGGACACGCCGCAGGCGGTGACGGTCCGGGTCGTGCGCTCGTTCGGCGCCTCGAAGGCGGTCCAGTCCCTGACCCTGCGGGCCGGTGCCAAGACCGTCGACATCGTCACCGAGGTGGACTGGCACGAGAGCGAGAAGTTCCTCAAGGTCGCCTTCCCGCTGGACGTGAAGGCCGAACGCACCGCCTCCGAGACCCAGTTCGGGCACGTGTACCGGGCCACCCACACCAACACCTCCTGGGAAGCGGCGAAGTTCGAGATCTGCGCCCACCGCTGGATCCACGCGGAGGAGCCCGGCTGGGGCGTCGCGGTCCTCAACGACTCCACCTACGGCCACGACGTGACCCGTGACGTGCGCGCGGACGGCGGCCAGACCACCACGGTCCGGCTCTCCCTGCTGCGCGCACCGCGCTACCCCGACCCGGAGACCGACCAGGGCGAGCACACGCTGCGCTTCTCCCTCGCCCCGGGCGCGGCGGTCGGCGACGCGGTGCGCGAGGGGCACTGGCTGAACCTGCCCGAGCGCACGGTCAGGGGCGCCGCCCCGGTGGCCCCGCTGGTCGTGGTGGACGACGACGCGGTGGTCGTCGAGGCGGTCAAGCTGGCCGAGGACCGCGGCGGCGACGTGATCGTCCGCCTCTACGAGTCCCGCGGCGGGCGCGCGCGGGCCACCTTGACCCCGGGCTTCGCGGTCTCGGCCGCGGTCGAGAGCGATCTGCTGGAGCGCCCGCTGCCCGGGTCCGAGGCGGTCACCGGGCCGGGGCCGGACGGAGCGGTCGCCCTCGCGCTGCGCCCGTTCCAGATCCTCACCGTCCGCCTGCGCCGGGCCTGACCCCGCGCTCGTCGGCCCCGGCCCCCGGCGGCCCCCCCCGGGGCGGGGGGGGGCGCCGGGGGGGGTGTGTGGGCCCCCGGGGCGGCCCCTCACCCCCGCGTGCCCCCGGGGGGGGGTGATACACAAAAAACCCGGCCCACCACC